>CAZIXV010000034.1:0-20376 GCA_964543105.1 uncultured Steroidobacteraceae bacterium | reverse complement strand
AAAAGCCCCACAAGTTGGGGCTTTTTTTGTTTCGCTACTGCGAGCTGGAGATTTCGACACCCGACCATTGGGGGTTCGACACGAAATTGCCGGGAGCAATTTCGAACACCTGAACAGGTGGCCCCGCAGGGGGCGGAGCACATGGATGTGCGGAGTAGAAATCACATGGATGTGATTTTTGGACAGCGTTAGCTGGCGCGAACGCGCGCCGGTCCATGGATCGACCAGGCGCAAACCCCCAGCCGACACCAAGCCCCACAAGCCGGGGCTTTTAATTCGCTCTACTCCGAAGAGAGGATCCTGACTCCCGAGCGTCGCCTTTTCTGTTCCGGCGACGGCCTCCGCAATTTCCCCTTTCCTTCCTACCCCGAAAACCCGTGTTATGCTCAAGTCCGTATTACGGCAGAGCATCCCGTAATACGGCATAACCGCTAACGCAGCGATAAAAGTCGGCGAGGCTGGCCAGCGCAGCTCCCGCTACTCATCGCGCAGCAACAGACGAACTTCGTCGGGGGATCCATGAACCACAAGCTCATTCACAATCCAGCGATCAACAGCACCGCGTTCAAGGCAGGTGTCGGTCTGCTGAGTTTCGGTATCTCGACGCTGGCGATCGCCCAGCAAGAAGCCACGTCCAGTGAGGCGAATGTCGAACCGGCTGCGGTCGAACAGGTTCTCGTCACGGGCTCGCGCATTCGGCAAGAGGCGCCCACGGGCTCGAGTGTCGTCAACATTGAAGCGTCTGAAATCCAAGCCTTTCCCGCATCGAACGTCGTGGAGATGTTGGGACGCTTCCCGCAGGTGTCTGGCGCCGGCATGAATGAAGAAGTGAAGCGCGCCGAAGGCGTTGGCGTGCGCGGTGTGAACGGGCTGCGCAGTTCTGACTTCAATCTGCGCGGTCTCGGGCCAGGCGCCACGCTCGTGCTCTTCAATGGCGCGCGCACGCCGCCGACCGGCGCGACGGGCCGCAGTATGGATACCTCGACGATTCCCGCCATTGCGCTCGAGCGCGTCGAAATCGTCGCCGACGGCGCGTCCGCAATTTACGGTTCCGATGCGATTGCCGGCGTCATCAACTTCATTCCCTACAAGACGTACGACGGCGCGCAAACGCGTCTGCGTTACGGCGACGCCAAAGGCAACTACGACACCTTTCAGGTGGGTCAGTTGCTTGGGCAGGAATGGACCGGCGGCGGTTGGGTGCTCGCGCTCGAGCACGTGAAGAGTTCGCGTCTCAGCGCCACGGAGCGGCCGCAGTTTCGTTCGGATCTAAGGGAATTCGGCGGGCGCGACTATCGCAACACGCAATGCAGCCCCGGCAACATTCTCGTGGGCTCGACCTCCTATGCCATTCCCGAGGGCGGCGTGACACCGGCCACAGCGGGATTGTTGACGCCAGGCACGAGCAATCGCTGCGAGGTGAGTCGCTTGGCTGACTTGCGCCCCGACCACGAACGCAATGCGGCGTATTTCAACATTACCCACGAGTTCACCGATCACATCGAAGCGTACGCAGGTCTCGGCTATTCGAAACGCGAAACACATGTGCGCGATACGGTGCTCGGCTCGATGAATCTGCTGCACACGGTGACGGTGCCGAATACGAACGCCTTTTTCGTGGCGCCGCCCGGAACGAATCCGGATTCGGTACGCGTCGAATACTTCTTCGGCGATGACCACGGCTTGCTCGATTTCATCGGTCATCAAAGTTGGGTGCAGTGGAATACGGGCGTGAATTTCGATTTGCCGGGGAACTGGCAGGGCAACCTCGAATACGTACGCGGCATCAGTCAATACGAGGCGTCGACTCACGGCGTGTTCGTTCCCGCGTTGAACGAGATGCTCGCAAGCAGCGATCCTGCGACCGCTTACAACGTCTTCGGCGGCGGCAACAGCGAATCGATCGTCAGTCAACTCTTCCGGCACCGTTACGATCCGCATGCCAATTACCGCACGAACAATGTGACGTTGCGCGCGGATGGTCCTGTTTGGGAGCTGCCTGGTGGCATGCTGCGCGCGGCGGTCGGTCTCGAATATCACGACCTCAACACCTACGTCGGCAACAACCTCGGTGATGTCTGGACGATGCAGGCAAACCACAGGCACATCATCACCGAGCGCGACACCGAATCCGTCTTCGCCGAAGCGCTGATCCCCATCGTCGGTGCACAGAATGCTGTCTCCGGTGTGCGCGCCCTGGATCTGTCGCTGGCAATACGCCACGACAAGTATTCCGATGTGGGCGGCACTACCAACCCGAAGATCGGGCTGGATTGGTCGCCGATCGATAGCCTGCTCGTGAAGGCGAGTTACGGCACCTCGTTCAAGGCGCCCTTTCTCAACGACACCGTCGTGCCATCGATTGGCGGCGCGATGATTTGGCAATCGAACATCGATCCGCTGTCGCCGACGGGCAGAAGCACAGGTCTCATCTGGTCTGACTCGAATCCGACGCTCGAGCCGGAGGAGGCGGAGACCTGGTCGCTGACGCTCGAGTATCGCTCGGATGCGCTGCCGGGCTTGAGCCTCAGCGGCACCTTCTTCGCGATCGAGCACACGGGCACCATCGATGCGCCCGATCGCGTCAACGCATTGTCGATTCCGCAGCTTGCTGCCTTCGTCACGCGCAATCCGACGGAAGCGCAGATCGAAGCCGTGCGGGCGACCGGCGTCGCCGAACGCGGTGTGCGCCCGGACGTGGTCAACTGGCTTATCGATGGACGGCCGCAGAACCTGGGTGGTCTGAAGTTGGAAGGCATCGATTTTCTCGGCCGCTATGAATGGGCGACCGACGTTGGCTATTTCTACTCACAGATCGGCGGCACATACATGACGAAGTTCGGCGTACAGACACTGCCCGGCGATCCATTCGTGGATGAGCTGAACACGATCTACGCGCCACTTGAACTGCAGGTGCGTGGCAGCTTGGGATGGACGCTCGGCCCCTGGATGGCAGAGGCGCACGTCAATCACACGGGCAGCTATACGAACAATCGAGTGACGCCGCATGAGACGGTTGATTCATATACGACGGTGGACGCACGCGTGAGCTACGCATTCGAAACCCCATTGATGCGCGAAGTGAGGTTCGGCATCGAAGCGCTCAACGTGCTCGATGAAGATCCCAACTTCGTCAACATCGATGGCGGCATGGACCTGAGCGTTGCAAGTTCGCTGGGCCGCGTGATTTCGGTGTCTGCGACCGTGAACTGGTGAATGATACGGGGCGCAGGTGAACGGCCTGCGCCTCGTTTCTCGGCATTTGAGCCGATCGGCTTTGAAGAGGGTATTCGCGCAAAGAACCTGGATGATATTTTCTCATTCCGGCGCACGGCTATATGTCTGCGTCGCACGGCTGCGTATCGTCACTCGGTTGGCACGCTGCTCTCGTGGCAGCGCTCAAGAACTTAGAAGTGCAAGCAATCCCTACCGAGGAGATGACGATGAAGCGCCGATTGATCCTGCTGGCAAGCACGCTGGTGTTCACGCAAGCGTATGCGGTCGAGCTGAAGCAGTTTGATCGTTCTACCTATTCGCAAACGATCACTGAATGCGATCGTCTCACTTCGCACGCGGATGATCCTAATAGCGTGGCGCCAGGCGTGGTGGAATCGAGCGTCGACGTCAAACAGGCGGTTGAGGTGTGTCGTGCGGATCTGCAAAAAGATCCGAACAATCCGCGTTTGATGTATCAGCTCGCGCGCTCGCTCGTGTACTCCGGCCGTACTGAAGAAGGCTTGTCCTTCCTCGATAAATCCGCCGCACTCAAGTATCCACAAGCCTTGTTCGTTTCGAGCATCCTGTATCTCGATGGTGCATTTGGTGCGCCGAAAGATGTCTGCCGCGCTGCGAAGTTGCTGCGCGAGTCGGCGATTTACGGTCGTTTGGCAGGACAGGTGGGTTATCCCGCGCGCGTGATCGAAGGGCGTTTCGATGAATGCTCACCCAAGCCCGACTACGATGAGCTGGGTGTGTTCTTGAAAGCCGTGCTGGATTCGAAGCCGGATTACTACAAAATGCTGCTCGCCGAGGCATTGCAGCGCGAGATCGCGGCGAAGCGCGCGGCCGGAAAGGTTCGCTGATCCGCCGACTGACCTCGCGCGAGCCATCGAATCGCGCGAGGTCGGGTCGGTCCTTCGAATAGTCTTCATTCGCCTACGCAATGGCGTGGGGTCTTATGCTGGGTGTCTCGACGAGGTAACGTAGCCTCATCGATTGACTTGGTAGTTACACATGTCACGCCCCATCGTTGGCGGTGGTCCGAAAAAGGTGCTGTATGCGCTCAATACGCTGCAACGTATTGGGGTGCGCCATGCGACCAAGGCACTGCGCTCGAAGAACACGTGCAAAGCGTGTGCGCTCGGTATGGGTGGTCAGCGCGGCGGGATGACGAACGAAGCAGGCGAGTTTCCTTCCGTCTGCAATAAATCCGTTCAAGCGCAATCGACCGACATTCAACCCTCGATTCCGCTCGAAGTGCTGGCGCATTCGATCGCGGACCTGCGTGAACTCGACGGCCATGAACTCGAGCATCTTGGCCGCTTGGGCACACCCATCTACAAAGCGCCCGGCGTCGATCGTTTTATGCCGATCGAGTGGGCGGACGCCTATGCCATGGTTGCGGCGCGTTTTGCGGCCGTGGCACCTGAGCGTACCTTTTTCTATTCCTCCGGCCGCTCATCGAATGAAGCCGGATTCGTGCTGCAACTGTTAGCGCGCGCTTACGGTACGAACAACGTCAACAACTGCTCCTACTACTGTCATCAAGCAACGAGCGTCGGTCTCAATACGACGATTGGTTCGGGAACCTCGACCGTCGAGCTCGAAGATCTCGACCAGTGCGATGTGATTTTTCTGATCGGCGCGAATCCTTCTTCGAACCATCCGCGTCTGCTGCATCGTCTAAAAGCGTGTCGTGATCGGGGCGGCGATGTCATCGTGATCAATCCGGCGCGTGAAGCAGGTCTGGTGCGCTTTGCGTTGCCGAAGAGCCCGAGCTCGATGTTGAAAGGTGGCGATTGGATCGCCTCGGAGTATCTTCAACCGCGCGTCGGTTCCGACCTCGCACTCTTTAAGGGGCTTGCCAAAGCATTGATTGCAGCGTCGCTGCACGATGCGCAGTTCATTGCGACGCATACGACGGGCTTCGATGCCTTTCGTGAGGGTGTCGAGCGCACGAGCTGGGAAGAGATCGAAGCGCGCACGGGCGTGCCCCGCGCTGACATCGAACGCATCGCTGCACGCTATGGCAGCGCACGCAACGTGGTGTTTGCCTGGGGCATGGGCATGACACATCACGTGCATGGCTCCGCCAATGTCGAATACATCGCCAATCTTGCGTTGTTGCGCGGGCAGGTCGGACGCGTTGGCGCTGGTTTGCTGCCGCTGCGTGGACACTCGAATGTGCAGGGCATTGGCACGATCGGCGTCAAGCCGGTGCTGGCCGACGAAGTGATTGCACGCATGCAGGAAGCGTTCGGTATCGAATTACCGCGCGGGCCTGGGTTCGACACACTGGCAGGGCTCGAAGCGGCGCATCGCGGGGAAATCGATGCTGCGCTGATGATGGGTGGCAATTTGTTCGAAGCCACACCGCATACGACGTGGTCGGCCGAGGCGCTCGAGCGCATCGGCTTCAAAGTGTTCCTCACGACGACGCTCAATCGCGGTCACGTCTTCGGCATCGATCGCGGTGAGACGCTCGTGCTGCCAGTGACGGCACGCGATGAGGAATGGCAGCCGACGACACAGGAATCGATGTTCAATTTCGTGCGCTTGTCGGACGGCGGTATCACGCGTCTCGACAACGTGCGCCCTGAGGTCGTGATCCTCACTGAGATCGCGACGCGGTTGTTACCCACCTCGCGCATCGACTTTGCAGCGTTTCGTCAGCACGCGAAGATTCGCAAGGCAATCGCGAAGACCGTGCCCGGCATGGAAGAGCTGGCGGACATCGATGTCGCGAAGCGGGAGTTCTATGTGCGTGGGCGCATTCTGCACGCACCCGATTTCAAGACGAGCGATGGCAAGGCGCGCTTCGTGACGCGCGAGCTGCCAGTCGCGCCAAAGGTCTCGTTGATGCTGACGACCGTGCGTTCGGAAGGGCAGTTCAACACCATCGTGTATGAGTACCGCGATAGCTACCGCGGAATGGAGCATCGTTACTGCGTGATGCTGCACCCAGATGATCTCGCCGCCCATGGGCTGACGGATGGCGACACCGCGACACTCGAATCTGACCACGGCCGCATGGAGAACGTCACCGTGCGCGCGTTCGATATCGCGCGCGGTAGCGTCATGGCCTATTACCCGGAAGCGAACGTGCTCATCGGCACGATGCGCGATGAGCGCAGCAAGACGCCCGCCTTCAAGTCGACACCGGTGCGTTTGTTGAAAGGCGCAGGCTGAGCGCGAGCGCTGTTCTTCGGTTTGGTCGCCGTGCCGGCGCGATTTATCAAGCTAGGTGCAATTACGCCAGCGCGCTCACGTCGCGCTGCTCGCGCGCCTCATGCACTTGCGTCTTGATCATGTAGACGAGCGATTGCAGCTCGGCGTGCACAGCGGGCGGATGCCCGCGTTCGAATTCCGCAAGTACAGCGCCCAGCAACTCTTCCATACAGCTGTCCGCAAGCCCATAGGTCTCGCGCCATTCGAGGTACGTGTTCAGATACTCGGTGACGAGATCAGTTTTAGCGCTGCACGCTTCATTTCGCCAGTATCCGGTAGGAGCGGGTACTGAAGGAGAGTGGTGCGAATGCGAATGCGAATGTGACACTGTGCAAACCCTCGTGGATCGAACGCGGCGGATGCTGCATGACAGAGATGAAGAACTGATGAACAGTGAAGCTCACGTTCGATCATCGTAACCAGCGTGCAGCACTACTTCCTTTCGAGCTCGCGCCTGGCTTGTCATCGAGCCGACATATCGTCGTCGCGAAACTGAAACGAGTGTTGCCGACTCTACCGCCGCTTTCACTCGGTGGCTTTGGAGACGGCATGACTAATTCAGTTCGGCATGGTTTGGTTCCGTTGGTGCGTTTCGCAGTCGCGAAGGCTCTGTACGGAGGCGCGCTCCGGTGGCGATGGGAGTGAGGATGGGCTGCTTTACGTTAAGGGTCGCGACGCGCCCGAAGTGTATGTGCGCATGGGTGTCACTTGGAATATGTGACGACAATCGATGTGCCGTGCGAAGGTCAGGGTTGGGCGTGGGATCGTAGCGCGCGTGGCCAACGCGTCATCTACGGCATCAGTCGCCCGCGCCAGGAAGTGATTGCAGTGACGATTCCGCAGATATCGGCGCAATTGGTTGCGCGGTGAAAGCAACGCGGCCGATCAAGGCTTGATCGGCCGCGGGCTTGTTCGCTTCATGAATCAACGAATCTGCACGTGCATCCGGCGCGAAGTGCGTCGGTAGTGCTGATACAGCGCTGCTTCATCCTCTGGCGACAAGATCTGCTCGTTGTTCCACTCGGGGCTTTCGCGAATCGACTCGCGATCCAAGTCGACGCTCACCAGGCGCGTGTCCCAGTTCACTGAATCGACCCATTCAGTGGATATGAGTACGCGTCGGCCCGGCAGCCACTTTCGCGTGTCGACGATGAGATAGTGCAACGCCCAGCTTTGTTCATCGAACAAGAAATCATCGACATGGCCCAAATCGCCATCCGTCGCTTCGATGCCATACTTCGATACGACGCCGAAGCTGCGCAAGTTCGGGTCCGCCGTCGCTTGCTCCTGATTTCGCATGGTCTCTAGTTGCGATTTATCGATCGGCAAGCCGCCGATCATGGGGTAGGGCGTGGAACCCCACGCCAATGTCCCGCCCCAATAGAACGGGAAGCCGTAGTAGCCCAGGTAGTCCATCTCGTGCTGACGCGATACCGGCTTGTCGGTATCGATGTGGGGGCTGTTTTTCACCTGGTCGCGCGTAATCGCGAGTGCGATCGTGCCACGTTCCCAATCGATGCCTTCGATGGCAAATGGCGAGATGAGCACCTGGCGCCCGCTCAGCCAGCCGCCGGTATCGACGATGAGATAGCGAATGACCCAGGCATGATCATCGAAGAACACATCCTTGATCGAACCGATCTCGCCATCCGTCGCCAGCGGCGACAGCGATCTCAAATCTGAAATGGCGCGCAGCATCGTGGGCCTCCTCGTGCAATCAAACTACTGGATTCAAAAGGAATGCCTAGCGCTCGCGAGTGTTCCGCCGAGGCAGGAGCGTGGATGTGTCCAGATGTTTCCGTGTCCACTTGAGTACCCGTGCTTCGACAAGGCTCAGCACGAACGGGAACCAGGCTCAGCACGAACGAAATCAAGCTAAGTCCGGACGGCTATCAAGCTAAGCCGCAAGGAATCAAGCTAAGTCCTGAACGGAAAGCAGGTTCAGCACGCACGGGTCGGCACCATCGCAACAATCGATGCCGCCGACGGCGGCGGTTCAAAACGGCTGCAGCGGTCCAAGCGGTACGATGCCGGTCGGATTGATGTTGCGGTGGCTTTCGTAGTAGTGCCGCTTGATGTGGTCGAGGTGTAGTGTGTCGCGAATGCCTGGAAGTTCCAGCATGCGAGCCGTGAACGCATGCAACGCTGGGTAGTCGGCAATCCGCCGCAGGTTGCATTTGAAATGCCCGTGGTAAACCGGGTCGAAGCGCACCAGGGTCGTGAACAGGCGGATATCCGCTTCGGTGAGTTGCCTGTTGACGAGCCAATCGTTGCTGGACAATCGATCCTCGAGCCAATCGAGGGTCTCGAACAACGGCCGCACTGCTTTTTCGTATGCCTCTTGGGTCGTTGCAAAACCGGCGCGATAGACGCCGTTATTGACGTTGTCATAAACGCGCGCGTTGATCGCATCAATTTCTTCGCGCAGCGCCACCGGATAGTAGTCGCCCGATTTCGCACCGAGCCCGTCGTAGGCCGTGTTGAACATGCGAATGAGCTCGGATGATTCGTTGTTGACGATCGTATCGGTCGTCTGGTCGTACAGAAGCGGCACAGTGACGCGCCCGGTCATCTCTGGACGGGCGCGCGCATACAGCTGGTGTAAATACTGTGCGTTCATGACGGGCTCGGGCGTAACGCCCGGGCCGGGCTCGAACGTCCAGCCGTGCTCCAACATGCGCCAATGCACGACCGAGACAGGGACCAGTTCTTCAAGTCCCTTGAGTTTACGCACGATCAGCGTGCGATGCGCCCAAGGACAGGCGTAACTGACATAGAGCCGATAACGGCCTGCTTCGGCGCGATGTCCGCGCTGTCCGTCCGGGCCACGTCCTCCGTCTGCGGTCAGCCAATTGCGGAAGCTGGCTTCTTCACGCCGAAATTCGCCGTCGCCGGACGTGTCGTACCACTTGTCGTGCCATTTACCGTCGATGAGCAGTCCCATTTGAGCCTCCAGTGCAGCGAGCGCCCATGCAGCACGTCGCGTGTGTGAATTCAACTCGTGTCGCGATGCGAAGTTCGCGTCGAACGATTTGCACACATAAGTGCGACTCTTTCCCACGAAGTGTGTTCAGGCAGGTATTCTGCAGTCCGCTTTGTGAGGAGGAAGGGGAGAGCAATGAATCGACCGCGGAACTGGTTCGAAAAAAACATGATGGGGCAGGGGTGGCACGAACGCGCGAAGCAAGGAAATGCGGGCGGTGGTGATCGCGGCGGTTTTGGCGGGCGTAGCTCGGGTGCAGGGTCAGGTCCGCCCGATGTGAATCCGAAATTGATTGGCGTCGGCGCAGTGGTGCTGCTCGTGGTCTGGGCGCTGTTCAGCGTGTTCTACACCGTGCAGCCCGAGGAGCGCGCCGTTGTGACGCGCTTTGGCAAAGTCATCAACATCACGGATCCTGGCTTGCATTTCAAACTGCCCTTCGGCATCGACAGGGTGCAAACCGTCGCCACCGAGCGCGTGCTCAAGCAGGAATTTGGCTTTCGTACTGAAGTGCGTCAGCGCGAGGATCAAACCCGCTACAGCGATGAAGATCATCCGCAAGAGTCGCTGATGCTGAGCGGCGATCTCAACATGATCGATGTTGAGTGGGTCGTGCAGTACCGCATTTCTGATCCAATGAAATACCTCTACGCCATGCGTGAACCCGAGCGCACGCTGCGTGATATCTCCGAGTCGGTGATGCGCCGCATCGTCGGCAATCGCATCGGCAGTGAAGTGCTGACGACGGGCCGCGTCGAAATTTCAACGACGGCAGCAGATGAGATTCAAGAGGGAATGCAGCGCTACGACAACGGCATTCACATCATCACGGTGGAACTGCAAGACGTGGTGCCGCCTGCGCGCGTGCAGCCGGCGTTCAACGAGGTCAATGAAGCACGCCAGGAACGCGAGCGCATGATCAATGAGGCGACGAAGCAAGCAAACCAGGCGATACCGAGGGCCGAAGGCGAAGCGAATCGTCAAATCGCCCAGGCCGAGGGTTATGCGACGGAGCGGGTTAATCGAGCTCAAGGTGAAACTTCAAGATTCAGCGCGGTGTTGGCGGAATACCGCTCCGCGCCTGAGGTGACACGCTCACGCATGTATCTCGAAGCGCTGCACACGGCGCTGCCGAAAGTCGGCTCCGTGGTCGTGGTGCAGGAGGGTCAGTCACCGCTGCCCCTGCTGAATGTTGGTGATGCAAAGACGGTGAGCGGAGCGGGGAAATAACATGAACAAACTATTCGTTCCGATCATTGCCGCTCTCGTCGCCGTCATTCTGGTGTTGAGCTCGGCCTATACGCTCGATCAATCGCAGCAGGCCATCGTCGTGCAATTCGGTGAGCCGGTGGGCGAGGTGGTTTCCGAGCCCGGTCTGCATTGGAAAGTGCCGTTCATTCAGGAAGTGCGCCGCTTCGATAAGCGCCTGCTGGTGTGGAATGGCGATGTCAGCCAGATTCCAACGCTCGGTCGCGAGTTCATCATCGTCGATACCACCGCGCGTTGGCGCATCGTAGATGCGCTGCAGTTCTTGCGTTCGGTTCGCGATGAAGCCGGGGCGCGCACGCGACTCGACGACATCATCGACTCGGTCGCACGTGACATCGTCTCGGGCACGGAGCTCGAGGAAATCGTGCGCTCCGCGGATTGGGACGTCGATGTCTCAGAAATCCCGGAGGAAGAGATTGCCGCCGTGGAGACGGAACTCGTAAGACCCGATAAAGGACGTAGCCAGCTCGAAAGCGAAATGCTTGCGGCGGCCTCGCGCCTGATGCCGGGCCTGGGCATCGAACTCGTGGACGTGCGTTTCAAGCGCATCAACTACATCGACTCGGTGCGCGCGCAAGTAGAAAACCGCATGATTGCCGAGCGTCAGAGTATCGCGGCGCGGTTTCGCTCCGAAGGTGAAGGACGCAGCCAGGAAATTCTCGGCGACATGGAGCGACAGCTGCGCGGTATTCGCTCGGAAGCGGCGCGCAAGGCGGAGGAGATCATTGGTCAGGCGGACGCAGAAGCAACGCGCATTTACGGCCGTGCATACGGCGCGGATCCCGAGTTCTATGCGTTCTTCCGCACGCTCGAGAGCTACGACGCGGTGGGTTCGAACACCACACTCATGATTCGCTCGGATTCTGATTTCTTTAAATATCTGCAGTCCACGCGGCGTCGCTGATCAAGGCGCAAGGCACCTGGGCGGGATGAACCCGTCCAGGTGCTCGTTCATCGGGATGGGTCATCGTGCGGGGCGAGCGGTTTCATCGCCGGCCCCGTGAGCGCCTCGCCCGTGACGGCGAACTGCGAGCCGTGGCAAGGACAATCCCAACACCGCTCGAAGCTGTTCCAGTGCACGATGCAACCCACGTGAGTACACGTCGCAGAGCGTAGCTCGAACTCGCCATTGGCATTGCGATATGCGGCGACTTTGCGTCCGCTGAGATTGACGATGGCCCCGCTGCCAGGTGCGACTTCATCGAGCGAGTCGAGCTGCTCGGAGTCGTGAATGTGTTCGGTCATATTCGCCGCGACGTCGAGATTCTCTTCGACGTAGGTGCGCCCCGCGCGCAGTGTTTTGCGGCTAGGTTCGTACACATCGCTCCAACGTCGCTCGCGATCCACGATTTGCGCTTTCAAGATCAATCCCGCCGCTGCGCCCGTCGTCAAGCCTTCACCTGAATCGCCGGTGACGAGGTACACGCGGCCCTTGCCCGGTGCAGGGCCGATGTACGGCGCAAAATCGACCGGTTCATAGACTTGGCCCGACCACGCATGCTCGATGGCGCCCATCTGCGGCCAGCGCTCGCGTGCCCATGCATGCAATTCGGCGATGCGGCTGTCGCCATCGTTTTCGGTACCGGTCTTGTGATCTTCACCGCCGACGATGAGTAGATCGTCATCAGCACGTGGTTGTAGGCGCACGTAGTGATAAGGATCGAGCGTATCCCAGATGAGCGCATCTTCGACGTGACCTTTAGGTACGGGCGCTGCAACAACGTACGTGCGATAGGGCGCTTGCTTCGTATGAATGGCGACGGTGCTGCTGATCGGGGAATTGCTGGCGACGATGACTTCATTCGCCAGGATGGGCGCGCCTTGCTCGAACTCCACTCGCACCGCATCGGTCGTCTCATCGAGTTCAATGACGGCGGCATTGGAGTGAAAGACGCCGCCGCGCGCAGCGATCGCACGGGCAAGACCATCCAGATATTTGACGGGATGAAACCGCCCTTGCTGTGGAAAACGCAACGCATCGCCATGGCCGAGCGTGAAGGGTGTCCAGTGAACGCTGCTGAAACCGATGCGCTGACAGGCTTCGAGTTCGGCTTCCAAGAGTGATCGATCATCCGCTCGGGCTGCGTAAAGAATGCCGTCGACGCGCGCGAAGTCGCAGTCGATGTTTTCACTCATGCAGATCTGTTCGATACGATCGACTGCCGCCTGTTGGCTGAGTAAGTACTGACGCGCTTCTTCCTCGCCGCGCAGACGAATCAGCTCATGGTAGTAATCATCGAATGCATACGACAGATGCGCGCTGGTACGCGCCGTCATGCCGCGTGCGATTGGGCCGCGATCGACAATCGTGACGCGGCGTCCGGCAAGAAGCAGTTCGTAAGCACAAGACAATCCCGCGATACCGGAGCCGATCACCAGCACATCGACACGCGTGTCTCGAGTGCTCTGGTCGACGGCGGGCGGGGGTTCACCCATCCACACGGAACGGCTTCGTTCGGCGTAAACGTTCATGCGTTGCTCCTTGGTGGCCCAGCCATTCTGAAGCGCATGCATGAAAGTTTTGTTCCGCGCAGCGAGGCGCGGACGCGCGAATGCTGCGAGTTTCCCTGCACTTAGGCTGCGCCGCTGGCCTCGCCGTACGCGGTCATTTAGCATCCGCGAACGCCGTTGCTACTGCGTTTCGCTATTCAAAAACATTCCGGGGGAAAGCATGTTGAACTTGAGATCGGTTGCGCTCGCGCGCGGCCTCATCGTTGTGCTTGCCATTGTCTCGCACTCCGTTGCGTTCGCTCGCAACGAGGTGCCGGTCACGAAAGCAGAGCGCGTCGGCATGTCGAGCGAGCGCATCAATGCGATGGCGCCGGCAATGCAGAACGTCGTCGATCAAGGCCGCGTCTCGGGTGTCGTCACGCTGGTGGCACGCAAAGGCAAAGTGGTCCACTTCGATGCCGTCGGCAAACAAGACATCGAAGCGAACAAACCGATGGCGCAGGACACGATCTTCCGCATCTACTCGATGACCAAGCCGGTTACCGGCGTGGCGATGATGATCCTGTTCGAGCAGGGCAAATGGCAGCTCAATGATCCCGTTGCCAAGTTCATTCCGGAGTTCAAGGATCTGCGCGTGTACGCAGGCGAAGACGCAGACGGTAAGCCCATCCTCGAGCCGCAGACGCACCCAATGACGATGAAGGAGCTGATGTCGCACACGGCCGGATTCACGTACGGCGTGTTCGGCAACTCGCCTGTGGATCGGCTGCACCGCAAAGCGGACGTGCTGAACAATGACATCACACTCGAAGAAATGATTCGGCGCGTCGCCACGCTGCCCTTGAACTCGCAACCCGGCGAGAAGTGGCATTACAGCATTGCGGTCGACATCCAGGGTTATCTCGTCGAAAAGCTTTCCGGCATGCCTTTCGATCAATTTCTGGCGCAGCACATTTTCGAGCCGCTGCGTATGGTCGATACCGGGTTCTATGTGCCGGTCGAGAAGGCGACGCGTTTGGCGCAGGTGTACAACGTGGATGCACAAGGCAAGCTGCGCGTCGAGCGCGGCGGCTTCAATCGCGACTACACGAAGAAACCAACGTTGCTATCGGGTGGTGGCGGCTTGGTGTCGACGGCGGCCGATTACTTCCGCTTCTCGCAAATGCTCTTGAACGGTGGCGTGCTCGACGGCGTACGCATTCTGTCGCCGCTGACCGTTGAGCTGATGCGCAGCAATGCGATCGGCGACAACTTCATTGCATTGGGTGGCAGCGGCACCGGAACGAAGTTCGGCCTCGACTTTGCCGTGATCACCGATCCGGTGGCGGCCGGCGGCTACTACGGCGAAGGCACGTTTTATTGGGGCGGCGCCGCGGGGACCTGGTTCTGGATCGATCCAGTGCGCGAACTCATCGTGATCGGCATGATCCAGCATCTGGGCGCTTCATCTGGCGCCGCCGGCATGCCTGATCTGCGCTCCTTGTCGCGATCGATTGCTTACAGCGCCATCGTGCAATGATGCAGCGGCGAGCGAGCGGCCCGTGCCGCCCGCTCTGCTGTGAGTTTTCCATCAACCGGCTTTTGGTCGCGCCGCTTTCACCATGCGCTGAAAAGCGGGTCGCGCTTCGACACGCTCACGCCACTTGACGATATTGGGGTAGTCGCTGAGTGTGATGACCTTCAAGCGTTCGGCGGCATAGACGATCGGAAACAGCATCATGATGTCGGCGGCTGAGAATTCCTCGCCGCCGAAATACGCATGCTTGGCCAGGAAACTATCTGCGAACTGCAAGGTGTCCGAGCCGCTGACACCCCGTGCCGCTGGGCGCTCCTGAGAACCCCGTGCTTGAGCAACGCGGTAATCGGCGACGATTCGCGCAGCGAGCGAGCCTTCGGCGAAATGCATCCATTGCAGGTAATAGGCGAACTCGCCGGAATCGCGCGCTGGCATGAGCCTTCCATTACCTTCGCGCGCCAGTAGCAGTTCCATGATCGCCCCCGACTCGACGAGAAGCTGATCGTCATAGCGAACGGTGGGCGACATGGGCATCGTCGGGTTCACGGTGCGTATTCGTTGCATCGACGCGGCTGGATTGCCCGGCGTGAATTCGAGCGTGTAAGGCAACTCGAGTTCTTCGCACAACCAGACGATGCGTTCACCGCGGGTACCTTCGATGTGATAGATGGTGATCGCTGGAGAGCGCGGCGACGGCGATTGTGCGTAGGCGGACGAAGCGCTCGTCAGGGCCAACATGAGGGCGGCCGCACCTGCGGCTAGTGGCGAGGTCGTGCGCATGGATTCTCCAAGCATGTGCAGGCGTATTGCCGGCGCGAATGTTGAACGATCCGGTGCGATGTGTCACCGCATGAAAGATGATGGGAGCAGGCCTCCCGAAGATGAGTTTGCTACCCATGACATTTTCTGATTTGCAGTTGCCGCCCGAGCTCATTGCCGCGCTCGGGAAGCAGGAGATCGAGACGCCGACGCCCATTCAGCGCATGGCGCTGCCCATGCTGGTCGGAGGCAAGGACGCTTATCTGCATGCCCCGACCGGTACCGGTAAAACGCTCGCCTACTTGTTACCGCTGTTCGCGCGGCTCACGATCGAACAAGCGGCGACTCAGGTTGTGATCGTGGCGCCGACGCATGAACTCGCCATTCAAATTCATCGCCAGTGTTGTGACTTGGCGCAGAACGCGGGTTGGGCGCTGCGCTGTGTATTGTTGATGGGCGGCACGGCCATCGATCGCCAGATCGACAAGCTCAAAAAGAAGCCGCAAATCGTCGTCGGTTCGCCTGGGCGGATCAATGAATTGATTGACCGTGGCAAGCTGAAAATGAAAGACATCCGCAGCATCGTCATCGACGAAGCCGACCGCCTGTTGCACGCGGAAAGCCTCGCGCAGATTCAGTCGATTCTCCGTGCTGCGCCGCGGTCGCGGCAGCTCATCTTCGCGTCAGCGACGCTCGAGCGGGAAAGTACGCAAGCCATGGTCGAGCTCGCGCCGGATGTAGAGATGCTGCAGGTCGGCGCAGAGGGCGTGAACGAGGACATCGAGCACCTCTACGTTGTATGTGAAGAGCGCGACAAGCCCGATGAGCTACGCAAACTCCTGCACGCGTTGAATCCACAACGCGCGATCGTCTTCGTTCATCGCAACGACCTTGCGGACCGCGTCGCCGCGAAGTTGGAGCACCACAAGGTACCTGCCGCCGATCTCAGTGCGGCGCTCGATAAGCTCGATCGCAAACGTGCGATGGATGGGATTCGCAGCGGCTCAGTGCGTGTGTTGATTGCCTCCGATGTTGCAGCGCGCGGGCTCGACATCAAGGATGTGACGCATGTGTTCAACCTCGACGTACCGACGCTCAGCAAAGCCTACTTGCATCGTGTCGGACGCACCGGTCGCGCGGGAAAGAAGGGCACCGCGGTTTCACTTCTTACTGAAGTCGAAGCACGTCTGGTGCGACGGTTCGAGGAAGAGCTGGGAATCGTGATGCGGCGCGTGCGCGCGCGCGAGGGGCAGGTGGTGGAGGTCGGTCGACCGTGAGCGGCGCTTAGGGGATAGGTCGATTGGAGCTCGTGTGCTTGTGTGCTCGTGGGGGCTGAGCGACCACATCGAACGTCGACGCATCGGCATGACAAGGTATGTGGCCTGAAATGGAGAGCAGGGCGCCAAAGCGCCCTGCCATATCTTCAAAAAATCGCTGCGAGCTCAATTCCAGTTGTTGCTGCTGCGGAAATCTCTTGCTTGTCGTTCGGCTTCATCCTTCGCCAGCCCATAGCGTTCCTGCAGCTTGCCGGCGAGAATCTCGGCATTCCCTTCCATTTGATCGATCTCATCGTCAGTGAGTTTGCCCCACTGTTGTTTGATCTTGCCGCGCAGTTGCTTGAAGTTGCCTTGCATCGTATCTCGGTTCATATGCCTCTCCTGTGCGTGGGTAAATCGTCGTTGCAGATATAACGCATCAGACGCGCGCAAGTTCGATGCACGGAGTCGAACGCCGACGCTGTTTTTCCTACACGCTTTCCGGTCCGCGATGGCGGTTAGAGGCGTTGCAACATCACGATGAGTGGGACGAAGGGGCGTGTGGCTCGCTACTGAGCAATGCGTCGCTGGTTAGCCCGCTCGCGCCGGCTTCTTGCGGAAGATCCCGGTGACCAGCATCCGATAATCGTCCTCGTTCATGACGACGATCTGATTACGTCCCTTGATCTTCGCGTCGTAGAGCGCTTGATCCGCGAGTTGCAACAGACCTTCCGCGGTGCGCCCCGGTGTGGGTGTTACGAAGCCGACACCGATGCTGACGGTGATGCGCTCGGCACACTGTGAGCCACGATGCGTGATGTTTGCCTGTGCGACCGCGACGCGCATGCACTCGGCTGTGTGCCGCGCATAACTCTCGTCCACGTCATACAAGATGGCGGCAAACTCTTCGCCGCCGTAGCGCGCCAACAGGTCGTCGGGACGATCAGCGAACGTGCTCAACGCGTCCGCAACGGTACGCAAGGTGTGATCGCCGGCTTGATGGCCATGGCGATCGTTGTATGCCTTGAAGTGATCGACATCGATCAAGAGGATCGCCATGCGACGGTTTTCTTCGATCGCGCGCGCCCACCACTGCGTCAAGCGTTCATCGAAGACGCGACGGTTCTGCAGGCCCGTGAGCGCATCCTGTTGCGCCAGGCGCACGACGAGTCGTGCAGCCAAGAACGAGCGGCGTGACCAGATTTCCTGTTCGCGTGCCGCGATCGCGCAGGCGAACAAAGTGATCATCGTGATCGAACCGGCGCGCCAAAGCACGAGCGGTTCAGTGTGTAAAGCCGCAGCACCGACCGCGAACGCGAGTACGGCGGCGACGCCCGAGAGCACCGCCGGGCGAATGGACAGTCCGAAGAAGAAGAAGCAAGCGACGATGGACAGCGGCAAGGTCATGAGTCCCTCCATGCTGCCGGCGCTCGCAGCAAACGCGATGGTGCCGCCGATGATGACGTTCAGTAGCGGTACGAGCGCATTCGCAAACGTTCGATAGAGCCGCGGGAAACACCGACCCCACGCAAGAACAGCCAAGGTACCGAAACCCACCGCGGTGACTACGAGACCCAACGAATGCATCGCGTTGATTTGGCCGAACATGCTTTGTTCGACGATGCGCAGCAGCACATAAGCGACGATCGTCGTGTTGGTGATGCGGATCAGCGTGCGATTGCTCATCAGCACCGACTGTGCGTACTCACGCTCGAGCGTCGTGTCGAAGCGTTGTTGGATCTCTTTGGCGGATTCGCCGGAGAGATCGGTGGCGGCTGAATGCATGCGCGGAAGCATCCGAACACGATAACGACTGCGAGCGGAGAATGATGTGAACAAAACCGAAAGAACACGGTGTTTTACGGAGAATCGCAGCCTCGCCGCATTCGTTTGTTCGAGTAATCGGTGCCGCTCAGCTTGCGTTCGAGTGCGATGATTGACGTGTGCGCGCGCTGATGTGGCGTCGACTCCGATGTGTCGCTTCGTGTCGCACCTGGACGTAGAATCTTGCCGCCTCTCAACGGATCAAAAAGAACGTCGAAAAGGGTCTCTCATGAAGTGTGTATTTCAACTGTGTTGCTTCGCTTTGTGTCTGGGCGCGTCCACGACGATCGCGCAGACGCTCGACGAGCAATACGACTTTTATTTGCGCAGCGATGGAGGCGTGCGCTGCGCAAATATGCGTTTTGAAGTCGATGCTGAGATGGTTCTGTTACCAGGGCAGGCAGGGCCGCAGTTGACGCAGTTCTGTTCTCGACCGCCACCGGTTTCCGGGTCCGGCGGAAGCGCACCGCAGGGCGGGGCAACCGCCACCTCGGGCGGGGGACGTACCGAGGACACGGCACTGCGTCGGCGACGCGAACGATTGAACAATGAAGCGGTCCTCAACGCGGATGCCGATGGCGAGACGATGACGCTCATGGAGCATGGCAACGCCGCGGTGTTCTTCTCGCTCGACTATCAATATGAAAAGCAGCGCGCGACGCGCTACTCCGCAGCGCATCGAGCGCACTTCGCAAGTGGCATGTTGGGATTGGACTACCGCTTCGGCGACAAAGGGCTTGCCGGCATCGCACTCGAGTATGAAGACGCGTCCGGCGACTATGCGGCGCAGGGCGGCAAGTTCGACACGCGCGGCGTCGGCGGCATGATTTTCGGTTCGTGGCATCCGCGCAGCGACGTGTTCGTCGATCTGAACGTCGGCTTCGTCGATCGCGCGCTGGACACGCAACGAATCGTCGGGATCCGCCGGGAGGTTGTGAGTTCGCCGGGCGCACCGCCCCGGATCTCTTTCGATCCGCCGTTGACGGCCGTCGAGAGCAATGCAGACGGCCGCGAAGTGAACGCTCACGTGTTCGCGGGTTATGACAAAGCCATCGGTCGCTTTACGGTGGGACCGCGCGTCGGTGTTTCGATCAAGCGGGTGAAGATCGAAGGATTGATCGAACGCGGTGCGACGCCGATGGCGCTTGCCGTCGACGAACAGCGGGAAGACTCGCTGCGCACTTCACTCGGCTTCAACGCTGCCGCCGCGTTCAATACGTCGTTTGGCGCGCTGGTGCCGCAGCTGAGTATCGACTGGCTGCGCGAATCCGAAGACGAGCAACGCGTGCTCACCGCGCGGTTCGCTGAAGATCTCCGCCCCAACCCCAGCCGCTTGCGCTACCTCACCGCGGCACCCGACCGCGATAGCGTACGAGCCCGCTTCAGCACCGTCGCCGTCTTCACCCACGGCGTGAGCGCCTTCGTTGCGCTCGAAGCGCTCGGCGGTCATGCATACCGAGATCGCTACGGGGCGACGATTGGGATCCGGAAGGAGCTGTAGGCCATCGCTAGCAGCGGGCGTTATGGGCGCTAGCACCGGGCGTTATGGACACGCACCAGTTGGAGGGCGTTACCGGCGTTATGGACACGCAGCCGTTGGGACGGGCGTTATCGGGCGTTATGGACACGCGCAGTCGCCCGTAGGTCGTGGACACGCATCGAACGGCGACATTGGACAGGCATCGATTACCTAAAGTTGCGGGGAGAGGGCAGATGATGCGTGTCCAATCGCTCCTGCCCGATCCGTTACTCGATGAGTCGATGCGTGTCCAATTCGGAGCAGTCCAATCCGGAGCAGAAGCTTCACCGCATCCTAGCGACGCCTCGCCCTAGGACGCATTCAGCTTGCCAAGCTGGCTTTCGAGTGCTCGCTT
>CAZIXV010000033.1:0-20776 GCA_964543105.1 uncultured Steroidobacteraceae bacterium | reverse complement strand
GATCACGCGTACCACCGAGCAAGCGAGCCTGCTAGGCGGCGCCGGCAATCTGATCCTTGCGGCGATTGGCGGCATCATGGTGCCGAAGTTCGTCATGCCGGCGGCCATGCAACAGATGACGAATGCCTCGCCGATGGCGTGGGGGCTACAAGGCTTTCTCGATGTGCTGCTGCGTGGCGGCGGTGCGATGGAGGTACTGCCTGAAGTGGCCGCCTTGTCCCTATTTGGTTTTGCCATGCTGGCCGTTGCATGGGCCTTGTTGAAACGCGCAGAGAATTGATGATGACCGATTTCGAAGACTTGAAGCGGCAACTCAAAGCGATGATCGTCAAGGAGTGCGACAAAGACGTCGACCCGGCGACGATCACGAACGAGGAGCAACTCATCGGCGGTGGCCCCCTGGCGCTGGACTCATTGGATGCGCTGCAGATTTGCATGGCCGTGCAGGAACGCTATGGCGTACGCATCGAAGACGGCCCGAAGGCGCGCAAAGCGTTGCGCAACATCGATGCGCTGGCGGAGACGATTCTCGCGGAGCGAGCTGCTTGATCGGGGCCTCGTGAATCGAGATTGAAGATTCGAGGTCAGACCCAGAACGAAGGTTCGTGTCGAGCGAATCCCGAGCCCCAAGCCCCGAGCCCCGAGCCCCAAGCCCCGAGTCCCCAACTCCGAATCCCCACCAGTGCGCCCCATCCACCTCACCGGCTTCGGTCTTCACACCGCATTGGCGCGCGGCGTCGATGCCCATGTGGACGCCATGGCGCGCGGGCCGCAGCCGCCGCAAACGGTGCCGGTGCAGCTTGGTGACTCACAGCGAGAGATTCCCTACTACTTGCTCGCTGATGCGCCGCTTGGCGACATGGACGTGCGCTTCGAGCAGGTGCTGCATGGCGTAATCGATGAAGCGTTGCAGGCCGCCAGGCTGTCGCAAGCCGAGCGACGCGCGATGGGTTTCTTTCTCGGTTCTTCTTGCGGCGAGATGCCGGTGCTCGAGGCGTACTACCGCCGCGATTTGCAAACCTCGCACGATGCGCTGCCGATGTTGCAGACGAGCAGCCTCGGCAATCTCGCCAATCGTTTGCGTGCGCCCTTTGGTATTCACGGACCGGATTTCAGTTACTACACCGCTTGTACGGCAAGTGCGAACGCGCTCGTCGCCGCGGCGCACATGCTGCGTCAGGGCAAGCTGCGTCACGCGATCGTGGTCGGCGTGGAGATGTTCAACGCCGTAACGGCGTTGGGATTCGCGGGACTGCAATTGATTACGCGCGATGTGATGCGGCCGTTCGATCGCCGACGCGAAGGCTTGGTGCCCGGTGAGGGTTGCGCAGCAGTCGTGCTCAGCACCGAATCGAACGGCGGCGCCTGGAGTTATCTCGGCGGCGCGAATCTGTGCGACACCTACAGCATTTCAGCGACGAATCCGGATGGCTCGGCAATCGCGGAAGTCTTGCAACGTGCCTTCCGCGCCAGCGGCATTGCGCCCGAGCAGATCGCGGCGTTGAAGACGCATGGCACGGCGAGTCTCTTGAATGATGAAGCCGAAGCGACAGGTCTGCGCCGCGTGTTTTCACAGTTGCCGCCGTTGTGCGCTTTGAAGCCTTATCTCGGCCATACCTACGGCGCGTGCGGTGTCGTGGAACTGGCATTGTTCTGTGCGTCGCTCGAACGCGGCCAATTGCCAGCGACGCCGGGAATTGCCGCCGACAGCGATCTCGAGATCACGCTGAATCAAACGCCTGACGCGCAAGCACCGGGCAAGATCATGCTCAACTACTTTGGTTTTGGCGGCAGCAACAGCTCGCTGATCGTCACGAACGAGCCGGGGGCAAGCGCTTGCGTAGCGCCTGCGTTCGAACGAAAAACCTCGAGCGGTGAGCGCTCGTCGAAAAGTTTGTCTGCGTCGACGCAGCAAAAAACCGTCTACATCGGTGCAACTGCCGACTACGTCGAACGCGTCGACTCCGACGCGCCGCTCACTGATTTGAAGGCGCTCGTTGCCGACGCCGTCGGTACGCCCGTGCGCCGTATCGGCCGCTTCATTCAAATGGCGTTGATCGGTGCAGGTCGCTGCGTGAAGACGCTCGAGTTGCCGGCGCACACTGCGGTGTATCTGGGTTCTGCGCGCGGCGATCTCGAAGTAGCGATCGAGGTCATGCAATCACTGGTGCGCGACGGACAGGCGCCCAAACCGCTCAGCTTCATCAACACGGTGAGCAACGCCGCGTCGTTCTATGTCGCGCAGAGCTTGCAGCTCATGAGCCGCAGTACGTTCGTCTGTAATCGCTACTTCGCGTTCGAGACGATGCTGCAACTCGCCGCATTGGATGTGCACGATGGCCGCGCCGATACCGCGTTGCTCGGCGCGGTCGATATCGTGACTTCACCCATCGCCGACCACCGCATTCGCTTAGGTCTCGACCGCGATGCGCCGGTCGCCGACGCGAGTCATTGGCTGTTTCTGCAGACGCAGGCCACCGAAGCAACGCTGGGACGCCTCCTGGCGGCAGAGCCGTTCGTGGATGCAGACGCGATGCGCGCATGGCTGGCAAGCCAGTCGATCGCTGCGGACTGGCAACTCGCCTGCGGACAGTTCATGCCACAAGCCGAAGCCGCCGCATGGCAGCGTGAACTCGACTTACAACCGTTTGATTACCGCGCGGAACGCGCGTACTACGACAGTCAAAGCGGCGCGGCGATCAGCGAATTCCTGCGTCACCAACGCGGCACGCTGCTGCATCTCAATCGCGATCCGAGCGGCAGGTACGTTGCCGTCATCGTCGCGGCGTCCTGCGGCGAGTGAACTGTCGCGAGTTAACTCACGACCGCTTACGCAACCCCTTCACGCACGGCCCGCCAGGCGTCCATTTCTTTATCGGCGCAGGTGTTGATGATGTCCGCCAAGGCTTGCACGTCCATTGGCATGCGGCCGCGGCACATCTTCGTTGCGTTCAACGCGAAGCGGCGCCATTCATCGCCGGCGGCGGTGATTTTCTTCGATGCCTCGAGCAGCGCGTCGTTGCCGATCAGCTTGCCCGCCTCTTGCAGGAACGAGCCGTAGATGAAGCGAAAGCCGGCGCCGCCGGTGCCGATTTCTTCCTGCATGCGCACGATATGCGTGAGGTACAAGATCAACTGCTTGTCGTTGCGCCGGCCGAGTTTCAGCACATTGTTCGCAAGGTAGCGAATGCCACGAATGCCGACGATCGGTAACGGGGCACCCGTCATCGTGCGGAAGTTTTTGCGCACAGCGGCCGGAATCAGCTTCGCGTAATCGATCGCATCGGGCATGCGCGTTGGGTAGTACATCAAACCTTTCGCTGCCATCGGCCCTTTCGCAAAGCGCGCCTTCTCCAATGCATCGCTCGGGCAGCGCGTGCCGACTTCGAACACCGGATCGCTGATCAAGTAGTCATCGCCTTCTTTGCCGTAGACGATGAGATTGTGCATGTTGAAATGAAAGCGCATCGCTTCCGGGAAATACGGCAGCCAGTACACGCAGGTCTGCAGGCCGACGATGCGGCCTTGCGCGAGTTGTTCGTCGAGTGCCGCCATGCCGGCCTTCGGATTGCTGAACTTGCGCCGCTCGATCGTGACGCCGAGGCGCTTCGTCATCGCGCTGATGATGGCGCCCGGTGGCATGCGATACGCGATCAGCGGCATGCCGGCGAGTTTGACGAACGGGATGTAGGCGAAGGTCAGGGCGCTAGCGAGACCGAACGCCATCGGTTCGCTCATCGGCGCGCCGTGGTGCGACATCAACGCAGAGACGACGCCGCTTTCGCAATGCGCGGATTGACGATGCGTGAAGACAGGTTCGCGGGCCTCTGCGACGAGGTGATCGTCGAGTTCGGTCTCGACGGACAATACAGCGGCGGACGAATGACTCATGATTTTGCACCTCGCGGCGGCACCGACTTCAAACGTGCGAGGCTGATGCCCATCGCGTCCGCATAACGTTGCAGGAGATGATCGGGTAGACGCGCGAATCGCTTGGCGTCGAAGTGCCGACGAATCCGCCATTTCCAGATTCCGCTGGTCGCCGCCAGCGTATCGAGCTCCATGCGTCGATCGAACATGTGAAATTCCAGCGCCGACGTATTACCGGCCAGAGCGCGATCCCATGCCTCATCGCGCAAACGATCGAGCTCCGCAATCGCTGTCAGTGTCGCGAAGGTCTCGGGTTCCCATCCTGCGGACTGCACCTCGGTGTACTCGCCTTTCTCATTGACGGCGTACAGCAGCTTGCGCTGACCTGCGTAGGTCGGTGAGGGATCTTGGGGAACGGCGCTCTTTTCCACAATTGATAACGATCAATCGTTCATGACTACGGCATCGCCGTGAGTTGCATGTAGCCTGCGGCGAAGCGGCCGCTTTCGGGGATGTAGCACAACAGCTTGTCGCCCGCGCGCAGCTGCCCCGAGCGGCGCAGTTCATCGATGATGATGTAGATCGAGGCCGAGCCGGAGTTGCCGCGCACGGTGAGATTCGTGTACCAGCGCTCTTGCGGAATATCGAAGCCGATGCGCTTCATGCCCTCGTAAATCTTGTCCCGGAAAAAGCCGGACGAGTAATGCGGCAAGAAGAACGCGTAGTCGCTCGGTCGAATCTTGCGTCGTTCCATCAGCGAGCCGAGCGGCTTTTCGACGCTGTAACGCACGATGTTGTCGTTCAGCAGTTTGACGTCCTGTTTCACTGCCATTACGGAATTGCGCTCGCGCTCGATGCTCGGCATCGTCGACCAGCCTTGAATGCTGCCGTCTTCGCGCTTGACGCCGCCTGCGTACATGCACGTTTCGATTTCGCCGGCATAGGACACGAGGTCGATCCAATCGATGCGCAGACTCAAGTGGCCCGGACGCGGTTCCGGTTCGAGCAGCAACGCGCCTGCGCCATCCGACAACATCCAGCGCAGAAAGTCTTTTTCGAAGGCGAGTTCCAGGCGCGTTTCGAGTTCTTCGATCTGCGCGTCGGTTTCGGCGGTGAAGTTATGCGCGCGCATCATCGCGGAAGACAATTCAGAACCTGCTGCGATAGCGTTGCGACGCAGACCCGAAGCCACTGCCATGTAGGCGTAATTGATCGCAGCGACGCCGCTCAAGCACACGCCGGATGTCGCGACTGCTTCGATCGGGTGGAGCTTTAATTCGCCATGCACCATCGAGGCGTGGTTGGGCATGAGCTGATCGGCGATCGAGGTACCGCAGGCAAGCGATTCGAGCCGCTCGAGCGCGAAGAACTCATCACCGAGTTTTCGCACGGCCTCGGCCGTCATCGAGGCGTTGGTGTGCGTAGGTTCGAGCGTGTTCGGGTCGATCGCGTAATGGCGCGTCTTGATGCCATTGCTTTTCAAGATCACGCGGCGCGCGCGCGAAGGGCGCTCGCCGACCTGCCCAAGAATCCGCTCCATGTTGTCGTTGTCGACGGGGGCGTTCGGCAGGAAAGAAGACGTGTTGGTGATGTAGACGGAGCGTGTCATGCGCGTTGATCCAAGTGTTCGGCAGATTCTCCCGACGGTGCCGCGAAGTAGGCGCGCTGACGTTGCGTGCGAGTTCGGGTGAGCGGTCGCAACAGCCACTTCAGAATCGCACTGATGGGCACGACCGTGAGAATCAACGTAATCAGGAAGAGAACATACAGTCCGAGAACGATTCGGCGTGTGATCGACTGCTGGTTTCCAATGGCGCGCAACAGCCCGCCCCAGATGCGAAAACTGCGGCGCGTAATGGTCTCGGACGCAATCAGACTTTCATTGATTGAAACTGCCGACAAGCCTTTCAGCATGGGCGAGTAATCATCGCTAGGGCGTTCCGGTAGCTGTCGTGCGATGGCCGCGCCAAAGCGTGATGCGCGTGCAATTTCATCGGCGGGTACGCCAGCGCGCGGCACGGTGCCGCCCAGGAACGGACCGCGCTTGCCGGTCAGCATCCACATCGGGGTGGAAATGAACGTCGCCGCCATGTGCGCAAGATCCACGAGCGCGACGTTATCGATGAGATGTCCGCCGAGGCGCGCAATGTGTTCTTTCATGCGCTCTTGCGCCATCAGCCACATGTTGCGGCAACCGATCAGCGTGATGACGGGTTTGCCGCGAATCAGACGCTCGGCCTCAGGGCTTTTCAGGAATGCCATCGTCGGCAGGTTCGGCGAAACGAACCACACCGTGTAAGCAATGATGATCAGATCGAACTCGGCGTCCGCAGCGATCGGTAAAGGTTGGATCGGGTCTGGGTCTTCGTACACGCATTCAGGAAAGGTGTTGAAGAACTTCCAGAACGGCCAGGGAAACGGATACGGCCGAATCGGTTCCAAGGCCACGTGGGTGACCTCGACCTCTGGCGATTGCTCGAGCGGTCCCGTGAAGGACGCAACGATGTCACGGAGCTGACCCGTTTGAGAGTAGTGAACGACCAGAACCTTTTTCATCGAGCTGCTTTCAACCGCCGATTGTAGGAATGGCTCCCTCGACGTGGGGGAGCTCGCAGACTCGAGCGAGTCCTTGCTTGTTTACGCGCCTGGTTCGGTTCGACCCTTGCGCGGGCGCGGGAGGGTAAGTCGAATGCAGCGGTTTTGCGAAATTATGCCATGCGGCTTCGGGCACGCCATCGTCTAAAAGGCTACCCGTGCTTTCAGCGAGGGGTTTGCAATACCACCGAAATACGGCCTTCGCTTAAAAGTCGACGAGGTAAACCATCAAGCGCCACGGTGAAGTCATAGATGAGGCCGTCGCTGCGCGCCAAGCGCCGCGTTGCATTGACGACCAAGGACGCGGGCAAATCGTCGATGCGATCGACATGCAGGCGAATGTCGCGCAGCACCCCCAGCATTCCGGCTTGCGGACCATCGCCCGCCAGCAGCGCGCCATGGATCGCCATCGCCTGCGCCGCATATTCGACGAGGTGCACCGCGGACAACTGTTCGTCACGACGCAGCGGATTTTCGGCGTCGCGATGCGTGGATGAAGTGCAGCGAATCATTTCCTCGCTCCACTCCTCGACTGAGTCGAGCAGGCACATCGAGCCCGCATGCGGAATGAGCGCCGCCAAGGCCGCTTTATCCAGCATCGATGGCGTCCACATCGATGGCGAGGCTCGCAGTCGATGCCCGCGGCAGGACGACTCTGCCGCCGATCTTCTGCGCCAGCAGGGTGAGCAGCGGGAGCGCCGCCATAGCAGGGTTACTGCGCCGCAGTTCTTCGAGCGCGGGCGCGGCAGGCGTCGCGGCCTCGCGGACCTGCTGACAACGTAAAGCTGCAAGCGAATGGGAGGTGCGTCCGCGTGTGAGCACGAGGGCCACCGCGGCGCGCGTCGCGATCGGGCGTTTGTCGTACAGCGGTTGCGGCGGCGGCGCATCGAACGCGACCAGCAGCGTATCGAGCCCATCGATTCGCACGAAGTTGCACGCTTCATCGAGTCCGGCAGCGAAGGAAAAGTCGTACGCCGAGAGCGTCGAGGAGGGCGCGCGGGCGCCGACGGCGATGCTCCAATAACCGGCGGCGGCGTTATGAACCGAGTTGTGGAAATCGGTCGGCGACACCAGGCGCGGCGTCTGGGTCAGCGCGGTGGAAATCTTGTGGATGATGTTGAGATCCGCATCCGAGGAGGCGAAGACGCTCGCCAAGGTGCCCGGGGCGATCGAGGTCGCGCGCATCGCGTCCTCGGCGGCTTGGAAGGCGATCCGCACCGTATGCGGCGCACGCCGCCGCTCGTTCGGCGGCAACAATTGCGGCGCATGGGGCGGTAGGTCGCGCGCCTCATACGGCACGGCGCCTCGCAAAACATCCTGCGCTTCCTGCCAACTCGGCAGTCCCGGTGCGGTGAGGCCAACCGCCTCGACCCACACGCATGAAGTCGTTTGATTCAGCTGCGTCATGCGGCATGCCCAAAGAGCAGCGAACAATTGTTGCCGCCGAAGCCGAATGAATTGCTCATCGCATAGCGCACGGGCGCGCTGCGGCTTTCGAGCAGCACGGCAGCCTGGAGCGCCGGATCTTTCGCGCGGGTGTTGAGGCTGCGCGGCATGAAACCGTGCTCGATACAGAGCATCGCGATCGCTGCTTCGACGATACCGGCGGCGCCGAGCGTGTGACCCGTCCAGCCCTTCGTGGAGCTGCAGGGCAAAGCGGACCCGAACACCGTGCAGACCGCGCGATCCTCGGAAGCATCGTTCGTCATCGTGCCGGTGCCGTGCAGATTGAGGTAGTCCACGGCAGTGGCCTCGAGGCCGGCGCCTGCCAGCGCTGCGCGCATCGAAGCCGCTGCGCCGGAGCCGTCCGGATCGGGCGTCGACATGTGATAGGCATCGCTCGTTTCGCCATAGCCGAGCAAAGAAATCGAGGCGTTCGCTTGCGGGTCGAGCGCCGCAAATCCGGCGGCCTCCCCGATCGAAATGCCGCCGCGGGCGGCGTCGGCCGGCCGGCAGATGTCGTTCGAGACGAGCTGCAATGAATTGAAGCCGTACAGCGTCGTCAGGCACAGGCTGTCGACACCGCCGACGATCGCGGCATCACAGGTGCCGGCGGCAATCGCGCGGCGTGCGGAAGCGAACACTTTTGCGCTCGATGAGCACGCGGTCGAAATCGCGAGCGTCGGGCCTTCGAGCTGCAGTACCTGCGCGACGAAATCAGCGACCGAATAAATGTTCTGGGTGTAGCGATGTTGAAACCAGTCCGGCAGGCGTTGGCTCTCAGGATCGCGATCGCGATAGGCGAGCTCGGTGTGATGGACCCCTGAGGTGCTCGTGCCGAGAAAGACGCCGACGCGGTCTGCGCCGTAACGCGTGCGCAATGCGGCGGCGCTCGCAAGGAAGTCGTCTTGTTGCAGTCCGAACCAGGCGAGTCGATTGTTGCGGCATTCCCATTGCGACCATTCCGCCGGCAACGGCACATTGAAGTCGGCGACTTCGCCGAGCCAGCAATCCAGCGTGCTCGTGTCGAAGGCGAGCTTGCGTAGCCCCGTCGTTTCGCTGCGCAGCGCTTGCCAATGCGCGGCGCGCCCGGCGCCGAGCGCCGAAGTCACGGTGAAGGCGCTAACGGGCAGCGGCGTCATCGGGCATTCCTGGGTGATGCAGTGGCGCGCTTGGGCGCATCGTTCGTCATGTCGGTATCGTGAGCGTCGATCGCGGTCGCATCCGTCGACCAGAAGTCATAGAAGTTGAACCAGTTGTACGGCGCGAGGTGTGCGTAGTATTCCAAGCGCTTCGCGTATTTTTGCGCGAGCTGCTGAATGGCGGCTTCGCGATCGATGCGCGGCAGTCGCACGGATTCGGCGAACAACTCCCAATGCGCGGCGTAGCGGTTGTCGCCGAGATAGCAGCCAAAACCCAGCACGATCGGCACTTGCAGCGCGCTTGCGAGATACCACGGGCCGACCGGGAAGCGCGCCTTGCCGCCCAGGAAATCGACTTCCACCGAGCGCTCGGTCGGCACGGTGCGATCGACCATGATGCCGACCATGCGGCCCGCTTCGAGCGCTTCTTTCAATCTGAGCACGAGTGCCGGGCCGCGCTCGGAAGCATCGATCACCGAGTCAGCAAGCTGAGGATTCACCTGTTCGAGCAGTTCGGTGAGCATCCGGCCGTGCTTGCGATCGAGCAGGATCGACAATTCCAGGCCGCGCCGACCCGCCATCATGCGCAGCGATTCGCTGCTGCCGAAGTGCGAAACGAACAAAAGCGAACCCGGATTGCGCGCGACGGTCGAGCGCACGGCCTCGGGTCGGTTGATCTCGACGTCGATGTCGCTGAAGCGGTCGCTCAAGAACAGAATGCGATCGAGCATGCAGCTCGCGAACGCAAAGAAATGACGCCATTGATCCAGCAGCGTCGGTTCATGCCCGAAGGTGCGACGCAAATAGTCGCGCGAGCTGTGGCGTGCCGCGCGGCTCGTCACCAGAAAGTAGGCGACGCTCGGATACAGAAAGATTCGCGCCCAGCGGCGGCGCCAATGCGTCGCCATCCAGATGATGACGCGCAGCCAGAAGCGCGAGGCGCGTTCTTGTTGAGTGCGCCAGTCCTGAATCACGCGCCATCTCCGTCGCGCGCGCGTGCGAGCAGAAAGCTGCCTTCCAGCACCGTCGCATCGCCATCGCGACCGACGAAGCGCGCTTTGCATTCCCCTTCGGTTATCGCGCTGAATGACACGACCAGATCCAAGGCCGTTGCCGGTTCGAGCGCGCGCAGGAATTTCGTGCTAACGATCGAGCGCAACTGCCAGCCCGAGCCTTGCGCGGTTTCGAGCGCGTTCAAGGCGGCAGCGCGCACGGCATCAAGCAGCACGACGCCCGGCACGATGGGCTGTCCAGGGAAATGACCGGGCAAGCTCGGATGGTCGAGCGGCACGGTGAATTGCGTACGGATTTCATTCATGACTCGTGACGTTGCGCCCACATCGTCAGCAATGTTTCCCGCGGCAGCTTGCCGACCTCGTTGCGCGGCAAGCGCTGGACGAGCAGCAAGGGCCGCGGCATGAACACCGGTTCGATGCGACCGGTCAAGCTTGCGAGAATCGCGTGTGCCGCAAGACCGGGTGCGACGACGAAGGCTACCGGGCGCGCGTCGGGTGTCGGCACGAAGACCGCGGCATCGCGCACGCCCGGCACAGCAAGCAAATGCCGAGTGATTTCCTGAAGCGAAGTGCGCTTGCCGGCGACCTTGATCATGTCTGCCGAGCGTCCGCGCAAATAAAAGCGCGTGGGACTTACGGATTCGATGATGTCTTGTAGCGGAACGGGCTCGGGCAATTGCGCCGCGCGGTATTCGGCGCCGGCATCGGTGGCAACGAGTTCCCCGCCGGAAAACGTCTCCCACATGTCGCCCTGCGTCGTGCGCCGGCGTGCCATCACACCCGCTTCGGTACAGCCGTAAATCTCGTAAATCTCCGTCGACCAAGCCGTTTCGATGGCTTGTGCGAGTTCGCGCGCGAGCGGCGCCGTCGCCGAGACGATGCGCTGGAGCGGCGGCAATTGCACCTTCGAATCGAGCAGCGCTTTCAAATGCGTCGGCGTCGTCACCAAGGTGCGCGGCGCGGGCATCGCTTGCAGCGCGGCGCGCACGTCCTGAGGAAAAAACGGCTTGCGATCATAAACCGGGCATCCTCCGACGAGCGCCGTAAGAAACGAGACCTCCAGACCATAGACGTGCTGCGCCGGCACCGTGGCAATGACATGCGAATTGCGCCCGCCCAATACTTCGGCTGCAGCGAGTTGTGCATTGCGCGCCAAGGTCCCCCACGGCTTCGCATGCGCCTGCGGCATGCCGGTGGAGCCGGAGGTGAAAGTCAGTGCGACGATGCGATCACCCGGAATGTGCCAGGTCTCGGGATACGCATCGATCTGACGGGGAGTCAGCGTGGGCAGCTGCTGCGCGATCATCTCGTCCGTCACGACGTGCTGGTTTGGATAGCTGGCCGCCAGGTCGGCCAATACCCCGGCGGCCTGGCTCGGCGGCAGCAAGGTCACCTGCCCGCGGCAACACGCGGCGGCCCAAAGCAGGGCGAAATGAAAGCGGTTCTCGCAAAGGTTGACGGTGTGCGCGGCCGCGGGCAGTTGGCCAGCCACGGCTTCCGCGAGACCGATGAACTCACGCGCCGAAACTGCACGGCCGCCGTAGAAAACGACAGGCGCGTCGAGCGAAGTCACATCCAGAAGAGGTAACGCGTCGGGCATCAGGCTTTGAGCTTCGTGCGCGTCAAGCGACGCAAGTATTCGAATAATCCCCACGGCTCCAAATGGCCGTAACGCAAGCGGCGATAGCCGAACTCGACCACGAACACCGCACCGAGGGCGAGGTAATGCACGACGTTCGTCATTAGCGACCACAGTGTCGGCGGCGCCCATAACGCGAAAACCACCGCCGAGGCGATCATCACGACGAACACGCCGCACCACAGCCAAGTCACTTGCCGCGTGTACGTGAGCAACGGCGCCGGTAACGTCTCACCGCGCATCGTGCTGGCGATTCGCGTCACCATCGGCACGGCGTCGTGCCGCAGCGAGCGCGCAAACACGATCAATAAAGCGATCGGGATCAGTGCCGGCGGGACATATAGCGCGTACAAACCGCCGCCTGCGGTGACGAGCGCATACAGGACCACCGCGCCGACCAGCAACACGCCCCAAGCCCACCTACGTCCCGCCGCGAGCGCATCCCACATGGATACGGCGAGTAGCCAGACCAGTGCGACCCACTGCAATCGCGGTGCTTCGAAAAGAACGGCGAGATGCGCGAGGAGCGGATAGCCGAGCGCGAGCCAGAACATCTAGGGCACGCAGCGAGTGCAGGAGAGCGGATGGCGGGTCGGCCGAACGGGCATCGCCTCTCCTGCCGCGGCTTGCGGACGGCTAGCTCGCGACGCGGCGCTGCAGAATGTGTTCGGTCAAGGCGCGCAGCGAGGCAAAGGCGCTTTTCGTCGCTGCATCTTCCGAGCGCAGCTCGATGCCGTAATGCTGTTGGATCATGAGCGCAATCTCGAGGGCATCGATGGAGTCGAGGCCGATGCCTTCGTTGGCGCTGCCGAACAAGGGCGCCTCCGGGGCAATCGCGTCAGGCTCGATGTGATCCAAGCCGAGCGCCTGCACCAGGCGTTGCGCCATGAGCGATTCTTCCGCCGTCTGACCGGACATGCTGAGAGATCTCCAGAAATTTCATCGAACGCCGCGCGACGATTCAGTGCACGTCTGTATGCCGATAGACGACCGCGACGTTTAATCCGACTCGTGGGGAGCGTGCGTTGCGCTCTCCCGAAAGCGGGCGAGAGTCTATACTAGGTCGAGCGCACTCTTGACCGTTTCCCGTTGCGAACGGGATGCAGGATAAATCAGGAAGCGAGCGAAGTGCGCCGTGCACGTCGCATATTTAGCGAGCACATTCAGCTAGTCTCGCAGAACGCCAATCACGTCAATCGCACAGCATCGGGAAAACCGGGACGGGCAGCAATGAGGGCATTGGGTCGCAGCATCAATCACGCCTGGCGGGTCTTCGCCACGGGGCTCGTGTTCGTGCTGTTCGGCCTGGGCGCATTGTTCATCAGCCTGACGATCTTTCCCTTGCTGCGGCTAACGACCTTCGATGCCGACGTCGCGCGCCGCCGCATCCAACGGGCGATGCAGGTCACGTTCCGGGTGTACATGGAAGTGATGCGCGTGCTCGGAATCCTGACTTACGAGGCGCATGGCACCGAGCGGTTGAAGGAAGGCGGTCGGTTGATTGTGGCCAATCATCCGACACTGATCGACGTGGTAATGCTCGTCTCGTTGATTCCCGAAGTGGATTGCATCGTAAAGCGCGGCCTGTGGCGCAATCCGTTCCTGCGTTGGCCAGTAATATGGGCTTCGTACATTCCCAATTCGGAAGGCGAAGAGCTGATCGAGGGCTGCGCCGCGAGCCTCAAGCGCGGGCATTCGCTGCTGGTCTTTCCGGAAGGGACTCGCACCGTCCCGGGTAAACAGATGCGCATGCAGCGCGGCGCGGCGCGAATTGCACTGGCGGCCGATGCTGAAATCCTGCCGGTCACAGTAACCTGCGAGCCGGTGACCTTATTCAAAGGCAATCCGTGGTATCGGGTGCCCTCGCGCCGGTTTCATATGAAGGTCGTGGTGGGCGAGCCGGTCGCGGCCGCGAGCTTCCGACGCGAAGGGGAGGCCGAAACGCGGGCGGCACGCCGGCTCACGCAATGGCTGCTTGCCTATTACGGCGCGGACCAAGCGCAGACTCCCGACGCCGCGCCCACTGCGGAACTGGATGATTCCGCGGCGCCGGTGGCGACGGCGGTTTTTTGAGGGTGATTTCGCAAGTCAGAGCCGCAACAACTCGCTACCATGCGGCGCCCAGCCGGCAACGCCCGAATTCAAGCACTTAGGCAAGTTACGATGTCAGTGAACGTCAAATCACGCGAAGAGATTCTCGAGTACCTCCGAGGGGTGCTGGTCGAGCTGTTCGAGCTCAAGCCCGAGCAGGTCGTGCCCGAGGCCAATCTCTACGAAGATCTGGATATCGACAGCATCGACGCTGTCGATCTGATTTTGAAGCTCAAGGATTTGACGGGACGCAAGCTCCAGCCGCAGACGTTCAAGCATGTGCGGACGGTCGGCGATGTCATCGATGCGATCCAAGCCGTCATGGCCGAAACCGCCTGACCGCCGTCGCGGTCAGCATCGAGTCTGAAAAAGCCTGGCGTCGCCGTGATCGTCCTACCCGAGATCCGGGCGGTTGAGCGCACCGCGCAAGGCGTGTGTCTCACGCTCTTCGTTCCTGCCGATCTCACGTATTTCGAAGGCCATTTTCCTCAAGTTCCGCTGTTGCCCGGCGTCGTGCAGGTGAGCTGGGCGATCGAGCTCGCACGCGCGCACATTCCTTTCGATGCGCCGTTTCGCGCGCTGAACGCAGTGAAGTTCACGCGCGTCATCCAGCCCGGCGTGACCGCGACGCTGAAACTCGACTACGTGAGTGATGAGCGCAAGCTCAGCTTTGCGTATGAACTCGACGGACTCACGTGTTCGAACGGGACCGTCCTGTTCGATGCGCAATGAAAGCGTGCATCGTCATCCCGTATTACAATCATGCCGGCGCAATCGCGCAGGTCATTGCTTCATTGCGACCGCTCGGTTTGGCGTGCCGCATCGTCGATGACGGTTCAGATGACGTCCAGTATGAGGCACTCCTTGCTGCCGTGGCCGACGCTGGCGAGTGGGTGAGCGTGCAGCGCTTGCCCGAGAATCAAGGCAAGGGCGTCGCGGTACGGGCGGGTTTTGAGCAGGCATTCGCCGACGGTTTTACTCACGCCGTACAGATCGACGCCGACGGTCAACACTGCGCTGCCGACATTCCGAAGCTGCTGGATATCGCGCGCCGCCGACCCGATGCCGTCATCGCCGGGCAGGCGGTCTACGACGATTCAGTGCCGCGTTCGCGTCTCTACGGTCGCTACATCACACACGTGTGGGTGTGGATCAACACGTTGTCGTTCGAGATCAAGGATTCCATGTGCGGCTTGCGTGTGTATCCGCTCGCGGCCACGTGCGAAGTCTTTCGCACTCAATACGTCGGCCGCCGCATGGATTTCGATACCGAAATGATCGTGCGCTTGTCATGGCGCGGTGTGCCGGTCGTGAACGTCCCGACGCGTGTGACCTATCCAAGCGATGGCGTGTCGCATTTTCGAATGCTGCGCGACAACGTGTTCATCAGCCTCATGCATGCGCGGTTGTTGTGCGGCATGCTGTGGCGCGCGCCGCTGATTTTGGGGCGTCGCGTCGCGCGCAAACTGACTCGAGTGGCGGCATGACGGATCGTTTCGAAATCACCGTGCCGATGACGGTGCCCTTCCATGACGTCGACATGATCGGAGTCGCATGGCATGGCCATTACGCGAAGTATTTCGAGATCGCCCGGTGCGCGCTGCTCGAGCGATTCGGCTACGGCTACGATGCGATGCGCGAATCCGGTTTCCTGTGGCCCGTGATCGACATGCACATCCGCTACATCAAGCCGATGCGCTTCGGGCAGCAGGTGCTCGTGACGGCGACCTTGAAAGAATGGGAGAACCGGCTGCTCATTCACTATGTCGTAGCGGACGCCGACACCGGCCAGCGTTTGACAAAGGGGACGACCGCTCAAGTGGCGGTCGAGATGGCGAGCGGTGAGATGTGTTATGTGTCGCCACCGATTTTGTTCGAGCGCCTGGGAGTGTCCTGATGCAGCGCTTCGTGCTCATCGTTCTCGGTTTGTTCGCAACCTGCGCGCAGGCGCAGGTCGATCCGTTTCAGCATCCGACGACCGGTAGCGCGCTGCTCAGTACGACGCTTGCGGCGCCGGCGCGCAATCTGGCGAATGCCAAGGTGTTGACCGGGCGTTTCGTTCATCACAAGCATCTGGCCGAAGTGCCGCAACCACTGACGGCGCGCGGCGAGTTCACGTACGCGCGCGACCTTGGCGTGTATTGGCATACGACAGAGCCGTTCGATTCCGTTTTTCTACTCACGCAGCGCGGCATCGTGCAGCGTGATGAAGGCGCCGAGACGCTGCGTATGTCAGCGGACGAGCAACCCGCGGTACGGGTCATCGCCGATATTTTTCTCGCGTTGTTTACGCTCGATGTCTCGAGTCTGAGCGCAACTTTCGATCTGTTCGGCAAAAGCGAAGGCGCGCGCTGGATCGTCGGCCTGCGCCCGAAGGCTGCCGCGATCGGCAGTGTCTTCAAGCAGGCGACGATTACTGGTGCGCAGGATGTCGAGCAGGTGGTGCTCGTGGACGCGCACGGCGATCGCACCGTGATCGAACTCAAGAACGTGCGCTATTCGGATGCGGCGCCGAGCCCGGAAGTGCAGGCGTTGTTCGCGCGTTGATGCGTAGCCAGCGGCACACGGAGGCGTCATGCGGCTGAGCGCCGTACCGCCTGCCATTCGCGCCCGCTTCATCGCCTGGGGCGTGGCGATGCTCACGACGCTGGCGTTGTTCGCCACGCAAGTGTTGCCGAACCTCAAGATCGAAACTGACATTCTTGCCCTGTTGCCTAATGCGCAACAGGACCCCGCCATGGATGCGGCATTGAACGATTTCTCCGCGCAACTGGCGCGCCGGCAGATCTTCTTGATCGGCGCGGCTGACGTTGCAGATGCGAAGCTTGCCGCGCGCAGCTTCGCACGGGTGCTCGAAGAATCAGGAGCGTTCGCCAGCATTGCCTTTGAACTCGATGCGCGCGCGCGCGAGCGCTTCGATGTGTATCTGCATCATCGAAGCTATCTGCTCACCGATAGTGATGAGCAGGCGTTGCGCGAGGGGCGCGGTACGCAGCTGGTGCAAAAAGCGCTGCGCTCTGCCTATACGCCCGCGGGACTGATGCAGCCTCTGAGTCTCGCGCAAGATCCACTGGGATTGCTGAACAACTTTCTACGCGCGCAGATTCCCGCCTTCGGTGCGGCGCGCTTGGATGGCGCAAATCTCGTCGTCGATGCGGAGGAGGGCGCGTACGTGCTCGTGCTCGCGGAGTCCTCCGGCAGTCCGTTCGCCTCTGCCGTGCAAGAGCGCGTGATGCCGGCGATCGATGCAGCGACGCAAGCAGCCCGTCGTGCCGTGCCGGCCACCGTCACGATATTGAGCTCAGGTGCGATTCAGCACGCTACGGCGGCCACGCAGCGCGCGACTTACGAAGTTTCGGCATTCGGCACGATCGAAACGCTCGCCGTCATCGTTTTACTGTGGACCATGTTTGGTGGAGTGCGCCCGCTCGTGCTGGCGATGCTGACCTTGTCGCTTGCAGTGATGGCGGCGTTCACGGTCGTGCATTTCTGGTTCGGCACCGTGCATCTGTTGGCGCTCGTCTTCGGTTCGAGTTTGATCGGCAGCATCATCGATTACTCGATTCACTTCTTTGCCGATCGTTTCCGCGAGCCGCAGCGCTGGTCGCCGGTCGCGGCCGTCTCGCACGTGGGGCCCGCGATCTTGCTGGGTTTGGCTGCGACGCTCACGAGCTATCTGGTGCTCGCCTTCGTGCCGTTTCCGGGACTGAAGCAGATTGCCGTGTTCTGTATGGTTGGCCTGCTCGTCGGCGCCGGTTGCGTACTGTGTTTTTACCCGATGTTCACGCGGGTACCGCGCGGACGCACACCGCAATTAGGGCCGCGCCTGGGCAAGGCGCTCGATCGCTTCTTGTTGCGCTGGCGTTGGACGCCGGTGCGCGGTGTCGTGGTCGCGCTGGTGATCGGTCTCGCGGTCGCGGGGTTGTCGCGCGCTTACATCCAGGACGACATCCGCGCGCTCCAGGTATCGCCGCCGGAACTCGTGCAAAGCGAGCAGCAGGTGCGCGAGTTGCTGGGCAGTACCGTCGAGAGTCGTTTCTTCTTGGTGAGCGGCGAATCCGAGCAGGCCGTGCTCGAACGCGAACGCACGCTCACGCAAGCGCTCGATCGATTGATCGCAGAAGACAAACTGAGTTCGTATCAGGCGGTGAGTACCAGTCTGCCACCGCTCGAGCGCCAGCAAAGCGTGCACGAGCTATTGCGCGAGCAGGTGTTTGCGTCCGGAGGGTTGCTCGAGCAGGCCATGCGCGCTCTCGGCTACCCGTCCGAGACCATTGCCGAGCGTCGTCACGAACTCGAAACCGCCTACTCGCCACTGACACCGCAGGAGTGGCTGGCGAGTCCCGCCTCGCAAGCGGTGCGCCATCTTTGGCTGGGTCGTGTCGGTGATCGTCATGCCAATGTCGTCTCGCTCGGCGGCATCCGCGATGTCGATGCGATCCATGCGCTCGCCGGGATCGATGGCGTGCAACTCATCGATCGCGTTGCCGGAACGACGCAAGTGTTGTCGCAATATCGGCAAGCGTTGTCTGGTTTGCTCGCGTTGATCTATGCGTTGGCGGGCGTGTTGCTTGCGGCGCGTTTCGGTTTACGCGCAGCGCCGCGTATCCTGCTGCCGTCGATTCTCGCGACTTTGACGACGCTCGGTGTGTTCGGTTGGTTGGGCGTGCCGATCAATCTTTTTACGATGCTCGCACTGTGGCTCGCGCTTGGCTTGGGCATTGATTACGGGATTTTTCTGCGCCATGGTCTTGCGACCCGTCCGACCGCCATTTTGAGCGTCACGCTCTCCGCGTGCACTACGCTGCTGGCATTCGGCCTACTTTCGTTCAGCGCGACGCCGTTCATTCGCAGTATCGGCGTCACGTTGCTGTGTGCGATTACGTTGTCGTGGTTGTTTGCGTTGTTCAGTTGTTTGACCGCTTTGCCTCGGCGCACCGCCGAGATGGAAATAAAACATGGTTGACGTATTGATCATCGGCGCCGGCCCCTCCGGCTCAATGTCTGCGGCTTTGCTGGCAAGCCGCGGCTATGACGTGCTCGTGCTCGAGAAACAGAAGTTTCCGCGTTTCTCGATCGGCGAGAGCCTGCTCGCGAACAGCCTGCAAATGCTGGACGAAGCCGGCATGCTCGAAGCCGTCATGGCGCAAGGTTTCCAATTCAAGAACGGCGCCGCGTTCGTCCACAACGAGCGTTACTCCGAATACAACTTCGCCGAGAAATTCTCCGCCGGCGCCGGGTTTACGTTCCAAGTGCCGCGCGCGCATTTCGACAAGACGCTCGCCGATGAAGCCGAGCGGCGCGGTGCGCGCATCGAATATGAAGTGGAGATCACGGCGGTCGATGTCTCGGGCGAACGGCCGGTCGTGACCAGCAAGAAAGGCGATGAGCTGACGACGCATCAGCCGCGCTTCGTGCTCGATGCCAGTGGCTTCGGTCGCACCTTGCCGCGGCTCCTGGATCTCGAGTTGCCTTCGGACTTTCCCATCCGCGCGGCGCTGTTTTGTCATGTGCAGGACAATTCGATTTCGGGCGAATTCGATCGCCAGAAAATTCGCGTCGGCGTGCATCCGACGAATAAAGAGGTCTGGTCCTGGCTCATTCCGTTTTCGAACGGCACCGCCTCGATGGGCGTCGTTGCTACGCCCGAACATCACGCGCAATTCACCGGCACCTTCGAGGAGCGTTTGTGGCAGCTGGTCGCGGATGAACCGAAGCTTGCGCATCTGCTGCGAAATGCTAAGCCCGTGCGGCCGGTGGCCGAACTGAAGGGTTATTCGGCAAAAGTGAAGCGCATGTGCGGACCGGGTTTTGCGCTGCTGGGCAATGCCGCTGAATTCCTCGATCCCGTGTTTTCCTCCGGCGTCACGGTTGCGATGCGCTCAGCCACATTGGCTGCCGAAGTGCTCGACCGGCAATTCAAAGGCGAGCGCGTCGATTGGCAAGGCGAATTCGTCGAGCCGCTGCAGTATGGCGTCGAGACCTTCCGCAGTTTCGTTATCGGTTGGTACGACGGCAGCCTGCAGGATGTGATTTTCTTCGAAAATCAGGACCCGCAGATCCGTCGCATGATCTGCTCGGTGCTGGCCGGCTATGTGTGGGACAAAAAGAACCCATACACCGGTCCCCAATCCGGTCGCCGTCTGCGCGCCCTTGCGCAAATGTGTCGCGCGAAATGACCGCGAGCGATCAAATCCGGTTCCCTCCCCCGCGAAAGCGGGGGAGGCCGCTCCAGCGCATCCTTGCGCTCGCGGCATTCGGGCATCCTGCCCAGCAGGCCAGGGAGGGGATCTTCCGCAGCTGGCGATCAGCGTTTTCCGCCGGATGTGTGGCTCTCCTGCTCGCGGGCTGCGCCTCACGCCCCCCGCAACTCATTGACGACAACGCCCGCCCTCTCGTTGCCCCGTCAACGCTCGGCTCCGAACAATCCGTCAGCCAAATCGTGCGCGGCGCCTTCGGTCCGCGCGACCTGACGATGAACTGCGTCGTCACGATCAAAGACGGCACGATGACCGTCGTCGGCTTGAGCGCGCTCGGCCTGCGCCTGTTCACGATTCGCTACGATGGTGCAACGACCAGCGTCGACAACACGGTCCCCGTCCCGCCGCAACTCACGCCGGAACGCCTGCTCGCCGATCTGCAACTGGTGCATTGGCCGATAGCCGCGCTGCAGCAGTCGATGAACAATGCCGGTTGGAAATTGACCGAACCTGCGCCGGGCACACGTCGGCTGCGTCGCGATGACCGCGTCGTGGCGGAAGTGCACTACGCAGACGAGGATCCTTGGAGTGGTCGTAGCTGGCTCGTGAATCTCGAGCACGGCTACACCTTGAGTATCGAATCGAAACGAATGTGAGTGCGGCTGGCTAGCTAGCCGGCTGGCCAGCTAGCCAGATGTAACCAGCGACCTTCACCGGTCACGATGAGCGCGGCACGCTCTGGCCGTCAACCGTCAACCGTCAACCGTCAACCGTCAACCGTCA
>CAZIXV010000032.1:11669-20891 GCA_964543105.1 uncultured Steroidobacteraceae bacterium | reverse complement strand
GGTGATCTGGTGATCTGGTGATCTGGTGATCTGGTGATCTGGTGATCTGGTGATCATGGTCAGAAGGCGTGGTCTTAGATTCTCGCCTTTCGCGTCGATGTGATGACGGTGACCCGGTGATCTGGTGATCGTGGTCAGAAGGGGTGATTTCAAACTCGCTTTCAGGTGAGCGAGTGGACCTCTGCGCTAGAAAAAATCCAGCTGACGATCGGCGAAAGATTTCTGGCCAGCTTACTAGCCGGCTCATCGCCAGCCGGCAACCGGATCACCAGATCACCTGCGGAGCGCTCAGCTGCCAATCTTCCCGCCACCCTCGCGCCGCACGGCAATTACGCTCGCGCGTGGTTGCGCGCTGCCGCCGTCGGGCCAGTGACTGTTCGGCGCATCGACCGTGCCGTTTTCGCCGGGATGCTGAATGCTGAAGAACAGCGTTTCGTTGTCCGGCGTGAATTGCACACCGCAGACTTCGGCGCCTACGGGGCCGCTCATGAATTGTCGCAGCCGACCGCGTTCGGGGCCGGTCGTTGGACAGACCCAGCAGCCATCGTTCGTCTCTTGCGGCTGTGTGCCATCGGTGACGATCCACAGATTGCCCGCAAGATCGAATCCCACATTGTCCGGTGAGCCGATCGCGCTCAACTCGTTGGCTTGAGCGTAGCCGGCGAAGTATGTGTCCTGCGGCTCGACATCGCCGGCTTGCAGCTCATCGATGCTGGTGATCAACCGGCCGCGCTTGGGGTCGCCTGCGAGGATGAACACCTCCCAAGCGAATTCGCGCGCGGTGTGATCGTCATTGGCTTCGTGGATTTCGATGATGTGCCCATGCTCGTTCTGGCCGCGCGGATTGGCGGCGTTCGGACCCACATCAATTTCTCGTCCAGAAAACTGCCGCGTCTCGCTTTCGAGCGTGCGTGAGGCATTGCGGGTACAGGCGAGGTAGACGCGGCCAGTCTGCGGGTTCGCTTCAATGTCCTCCGGGCGATCCATAGGCGTTGCGCCAAGCAAGTAAGCCGCAGCGCGCGCCTTGATCAACACTTCCGCCTGATCGCGAAATCCCGCCGCCGCGTTCAACGGACCCTTGGGGTCGTACACGAGCGGCAGCCACTGACCGCGCCCGCTCGCATCAAAGCGTGCGACATACAAGGTGCCGGTATCGAGCAGATCGCGATTCGCCGCCGGATTCTTTGCATCGAACCGCCCCGATGAAACGAACTTGTAGACGTATTCGAAGCGATCGTCATCGCCCATGTACACCGCGACGCGACCATCCGCAGCGACGATCGGGCTTGCGCCTTCGTGTGCGAAGCGTCCGAGCGCAGTGCGCTTAACAGGCGGGCGTTGCGGATCACGCGGGTCGATCTCGACGATCCAACCGAAGCGAAATGCTTCGCGCGGCTCTTGCGCCAGATCGAAGCGCGCATGCACGTTCTCCCAGCCATACAGCGAATGCGACTTCCACATCCGCCAGTGGCGATGCGAATTCACGATGTGCTCATCGACATCGCGGCGTTCGTGCAGCTCATCCAGATTGCCGAAGTAATCCTGAATGTTTTCTTCGGCAGTGAGATAGGTACCCCATGGCGTCTGGCCGCCCGCGCAGTTGCCGAAAGTGCCAAGCACACGCTCGCCTTTCGGATCGGCATGCGTACACATCAGCGCCGCGCCACGCGCCGGCCCGGAGATCTCGATGGGCGAATCCGCGGTGATGCGGCGATTGAAGCGCGAGTCCTTAACCATCTTCCATTGACCGCGCTCGAACGCGACTTCGACGACCGACACGCCTGTCGCTGCGATGGATACGTCCACAGTCCCCGGATACTTGCGCACGAACGTTCGGCCTTCGCCACGCACAGCGCCTGCGAAGCCGGGGTGCCCCGGATACATGAGCGCCTCATCCGTGTACTCGTTGTTGACGCACAGGATGCCGCGGTGTCCGCGCGCATCCAGCGGAAAGAAATGGATCGCATCGCAGTTCTGACCAAACCACGCGCGCTGCAACTTCGCCGCGTTCGGCTCGAGCAACACACCATCGGCGAGCTTCGCCGCATTGAGATCAGGCACTTGCGAAAACAGACTCTCGCCCCAGCGCGCGACGATGTCGAAGGTGTAGCCGGCTGGAAGAATGATGCGATCGGCGTTACTGGCCGCAATAGGTTTGAAACTGAGCGAACTTGCGACGTCCGCCTGAGCGCGCGCGGAATTCAGTAAAGCACCGCCACCGACGGCGATCGGCGCAAGCGCCGCGGCTTCGAGAAGCGAGCGCCGCGTGAGGCGCTGTTCGAGCAACGCGGCAAAGGGCTTCGATTGCGGCGGGGTCTTGGTCATGAGTCGATCGCGTGGTTCATGAAATCACGAGTGAACATCGGATGTTGCAGCACGAGGTTCGGAGCTTTGCTCCGTTCGTCCTGAGCGTGCCGAAGGACGGTAACACGTGCTTCGACGAGCTCAGCACGGGCGCAGGTCGCGGTGAGCTACCACTAACTGCCCCGCTTCGCACTCACCATCAGCCACTCGATGGCGGTGGGCATCACTTGCGCGGGCGGCGCATAGCGAAACGACTCGACCCATGCGATGAGCGCATCTTGCACGCAGGCCGGCGCATCCGCGGGCGACTCGATATCGATCGCCCGTCCAGTGGTCGCGACGGTGAATGCCACGACGACGCTGCTAGATGCTTCACATCCTTCGGGGATGGCGAGCGACGCCGCGTGCAGGAGTTCGAGCGTGGGTTCGGGCGGCTCAGCCCGGTGTAATGTTTGGCAGCCGCTCAATAGCCACAGCGTGGCAACGGCGAGCAGCAAAACTGGGGACGGTACTCGCATAGGCACGATAGTAACCGCCCAGCCCCAGATTGCGATGCCGTCAGTCCGCGGACAATCGCAGCTGAGGCATCCTGCTGCCGCTCTCTCGAACGCAGCGACGAAAAGAAAATCAGTGCGAAACGCGCTTAAGCGCGCAAGCGCTGCGAGGGGCCGAGTGCGCCCGCTGCTCCTTCCGAACCGGCAAGCGGTGTATTCACCGGATGCGCCGGCGTAACCTGGTGTGCAAGTCCAGCCGCTTCGAGCAAACCTTTTTCCTGCAGCCACTTACGGTTGAACAGCCGCGATTGATACTTCGCACCGTTGTCGCACAGGATCGTTGCGATCGTATGACCCGGACCGAGGCGTCGCGCGATCTGCACTGCTGCTGCAACGTTGACACCGCTCGTGCTGCCGAGAAACAAGCCTTCCTCGCGCAACAAGCGGAACACCATCGTGACGCACTCGATGTCGGTGACATGCACGGCATCATCGATCGGCGAGCCCTCGAGATTCGCCGTCACACGGCCGATGCCGATGCCTTCGGTGATCGAGCCGGGACCGGTCGCCTTCAGTTCGCCGTAACGCAACCAGCTGTACAACGCGCTGCCTTGCGGATCGGCGAGCGCGATATGCACTTTCTCGCCGCGATGATTCGTTTGACGCGCGAGAAAGCGCGAAATACCGCCGAGCGTGCCGCCCGTACCTGTCGCGGCCACGAAGGCGTCGAGCTGACCGCCGGTCTGCGCCCAGATCTCCGGGCCGGTAGTTTGTTCGTGCGCATCGCGGTTGGCGGTGTTGTCGAATTGATTGCCCCACACCGCACCAGGAATCTCATCGGCCAAGCGTCCGGCAATCTTCTGATAGTGATTCGGATCAGCGTAGGGGACCGTTTTCACGCGCAGCACCTCAGCGCCGAGCGTTTCGAGCATCTGATACTTCTCGTTCGACTGGTTGTCGGGCATCACGATGACGCAGCGATAGCCGCGCTCATTGCAGACATGCGCGAAACCAATACCCGTGTTGCCCGCCGTGCCCTCGACGAGCGTGCCGCCGGGCTGCAAGCGCCCGCTGCGTTCGGCCTCCTCGATGATGCCGCGCGCCGCGCGATCCTTGACCGAGCCACCCGGATTCATGAATTCGGCCTTGCCGAGAATTTCGCAACCGGTCTCATCGCTCAGCTTGTTCAAGCGAATGAGCGGCGTATTGCCGATGGTCTGCGCGAAGCCGCGACGAATCGGGGAATCGATCTGGGCGCTCATGCGGTGCGCCTCCCGTGAGTTGCATGCAAAAGATTGAAGAGCTCGCCGCTGGTTGAACCTGCGGCGTTGAACCACTGCAACGTCTCGTGCAGGCGAGTCACTTCTCCGACGATCAACAACGCAGGCGAGGCAACGTTCGCTTCCTGCACGCGCTCCACGAGCGTCGCGAGCGTGCCAGTGATCACGCGTTGGCGTGTGCTCGTCCCCTGCTCGACGATGGCGGCCGCGCGCTCGGCCGGCGCGCCATGCGCGCGCAATTGCGCCACGATCGATTCCAGATGGCCGAGCCCCATGTAGAAAACGGCGGTTTGATTCGGCCGCGAGACGAGATCCCAATCGACGTTGGAGGTTTCGCCCTTGCAATGGCCGGTGACGAAGGTCAGCGCCTGCGCGTGATTGCGATGGGTGAGCGGGATGCCCGCATAGGCGGCGCAGCCCGCCGCCGCGGTGATACCCGGCACGACTTCGAAGCGAATGCCCGCCGCCGCCAACGCTTCGAGTTCCTCGCCGCCGCGGCCGAAAATGAACGGATCGCCGCCCTTCAATCGGCACACGCGCTTGCCTTGCTGCGCCAGCTGCACGAGCAACGCGTTGATGTCTTCTTGCGAAACATGCGTCTGGCCTGCAGCCTTGCCGACGTACACGCGCTCGGCATCGCGCCGCGCAAGATCGAGCACCTCGGCCGATACCAAGCGGTCGTACAGCACGACATCCGCGTTTTGCAGTGCTCGTAGTGCACGCAATGTAAGCAAGCCCGGATCACCGGGACCTGCGCCTACGAGCACGACCTCGCCCGGCGGATCGCGCGTCGCCTTGGCCAGATTGTCCTCGAGGCGCTGTTCGATCGCTTTGGAATCCGGCTGCTCGCGACCTGCGAGTACGTCGGCCGCAACCGTGCCGTCGACGAAGCGTTCCCAGAAACGACGCCGCGCGCTCGGGCTATCGAGCTTCGCCTTCACCTTGGGACGCCACTGGCCTGCGAGCTTCGCCAGCGCTCCTAAGCGTTGCGGCAGGAAGGACTCGAGCCGCTCGCGCAAACGACGTGTGAGCACCGGCGCATCGCCGCTGCTGCCGACCGCGACGACGACGGGGGAGCGATCGATGATGGCCGGCACGATGAAGCGCGATAGCTCGCGGTCATCAACGACATTGACTGGAATGTTCAGGCGCTCGGCGTGCTGCGAGACCCAGGCGTTGACGGCGCGCTGGTTCGTGGCGGCAATCGCCAAGCGCTGGCCGTTCAAGTCATCCGGATGAAATTCACCTGTGCGGTGCGCGATGGCGCCGACTTCGACCTTCGCCGCGAGCGACTCGATCAACTCCGGAGCAACGACCGTTACCGTGGCGTTCGAACGCAGCAATAGATCGATCTTCCGCGCGGCGACTTCGCCCCCGCCCACGACGAGCACCGGTTGCCCGGCGAGTCGAATGAAGATCGGAAAGTAGTCCATCAGTTACGCGCCTGAAAAAAGAAAAGCCCGAGATCGGCGCCGCGTTGCGCTGCGGAGCCGACTCGAGGATATAGCCCGGCCGTAACTTGCAACCAAGCCGTTACTGCGAAGCCGCGCGGCGCGGCTCGACTTTGAGTGGTATCACCCGCCGACGCGGCTGCAATCCGCATTCACGTGACTCGGGGTTCTCCCACCACCAACGGCCCGAGCGCGGATCGGCGCCAGGTTCGACGGCGCGCGTGCAAGGTGCGCAACCAATGCTCGGAAAGCCTTTGTCGTGCAGCGGGTTGTATGGAAGGTTGCGCGCCTTGATGTAGGCCCACACGTCCTCTTCCTTCCAATCGAGCAGCGGGCTCACTTTCCACAAGCCGTAACGATCGTCCCATGCGACCGTCTCGCCGTGCGCGCGTTCGGCCGACTGTTCGCGGCGCACGCCAGTGACCCATGCCTTGCGTCCAGCAATCGCGCGCTTGAACGGCTCGATCTTGCGGATATTGCAGCAGGACTGACGTTCTTCGAGCCCGAGGTAAAAGCCGTTGATGCCGTTGTCCTGCACGTACTGTTCGATCGCTTTCGCATCCGGATAGAACACCGCGATGCGGCGCTGATAGCGACGCTCGAGACGATCCAGCAACGCGAGTGTTTCATCGTGAAGGCGCCCGGTGTCGAGCGTCACCATGTCGATCTCCGGCACGTAGGTCGCAATGATGTCCGTCAGGACCATCGCCTCTGCGCCCAAGCTGTTCGAGTAGACAACGTCCTTATACTCATGCACTGCATGCTCGAGTTGCTGGCGGGTCGCATCGACCAGGGCTTGCAAACGCGGGGACAAGGAGTCTGTCATGTGATTCTTTCTTGGAGTCGGCCGAGCGAAAAGAGAATTTGCGGATCATCCGCAGAACCAGTCGGGCCACTGTAGCTAACCGGCTTATAACCAGGGAAAGACTGGTTTGTTCTGTCATGATGCGGGTGCGTTATTGAAGCCAAGCGTTTTCGCCGCGAATGAGGCTGTGTGCAGCGCTCACGATTACCGGACGGCCCGCCGTCCCGTGCTTTCGCCCATGCTTTGAAGTACAGTTAAGTACATGAAACTACAGCAATTACGCTATCTTGCGGCCATCGTCGAAAACGATCTCAACATCACCGCGGCGGCCGAACGTCTCCATACCTCCCAGCCCGGCGTCAGCAAACAGCTGAAGCAACTCGAGGATGAACTCGGCTTCCCAATCTTCCTGCGCCAAGGCCGCACACTGACCAAAGTGACGCCCGCAGGTAAGCGTGTCATCGAGCGCTCGCTCAGGATTTTGAGAGAGGTCCAGAGCATCAAGCGCCTGGCGGATGAGCAAAAAGGCGATGGCCGCGGCTCGCTTGCCATCGGCACGACGCATACCCAGGCGCGTTACGTCTTGCCGCAGATCATCCGCAAGTTCCGCGAAAAGTACCCCGCCGTCGAACTGCACTTGCATCAAGGCACGTCCGAGCAGATCGCAGACATGGCCAGCCGCGATCGGATCGACTTCGCGATCAACACCGGCTCACAGGAGATGTTCACGAACCTCGTCTTGCTGCCCTGCTATCGCTGGCATCGCCGCGTCGTCGTTCCCCACAACCATCCGCTGGCCAAGGAATCGAAGCTCACGATCGAGATGCTCGGCAAATATCCGATCGTGACCTATGTCTTCGGCTTCACTGGCCCCTCATCGCTCGAGCGGATTTTTGCGCGCGCGGGCCTGACGCCCAACGTGGCGCTGACCGCACGCGATGCCGATGTGATCAAAACGTACGTGCGTTTGGGGCTGGGTGTCGGCATCGTTGCAAGCATGGCGATCGATCCGCGCGAAGATCACGATCTCGTCTCGCTCGATGCTTCTCATTTGTTTCCGGCGCATCTCACCTGGGCCGGGTTTCATCAAGGCGCCCTATTGCGCGGTTATATGTACGAATTCCTGCAAATCCTCGCCCCTCACCTCACCAAGCGCCTGGTCGATCGTGCCGGTAACGCGCCCGCGCCTGCGGACGTCGAAGAATTGTTCACCGACGTGTCGTTGCCGGTTTATCGATGAGCGAAAGCGGTCATCGCGCAGCAGCGCAGCAGTTCGGAGAAGAACGGCCTAAGTCACGCTCGCTCAAGCCACTGCGAGCGTTGTGGCCATATTTGGCGCGCTATAAGGGCACGCTGGTACTCGCCTTAGGCGCGCTGCTGATCGCCTCGGCCGCAATGCTCGTGTTGCCGCTCGCTTTTCGCGATGTGATCGACAAAGGCATGGCCGTCAGCGACCGCGCCACAGTCGATCTGTATTTCGGTGCGTTCATTGGCGCCGCGGCGGTGTTCGGCATTTTCGCGGCGCTGCGCTTCTATCTCGTCACCTGGCTCGGGGAGCGCGTCGTCGCGGACATGCGCGCGGATATTTATCAGCGCGTCATTCGCATGGACCCGACGTTCTTCGAAGTCACGCGCACTGGTGAGGTGTTGTCGCGACTCACGACGGACACCACGCTCGTGCAGTCGATCGCCGGTGTGAATCTGTCGATCACGCTGCGCTCGATCATCCAGCTCGTTGGTGCATTGGCATTGCTGATCGCGACGAGCCCATCGCTGGCCGGCTTGATCGTGCTTCTGATTCCGCTCGTGCTCGTGCCCTTGATCGTTGTCGGTCGCCGCTTGCGCAAGCTGTCGCGCGAATCGCAGGACCGCGTCGCCGACACCAGCGGCTTGGCCGGCGAGACGCTCAATGCGATTCAGACCGTGCAGGCTTTCACGCTCGAGCAACTGCACTCGCGGCGTTATGGCGATACGGTCGAGAGTTCGTTCGTCGTCGCCATCAAGCGCACCCGCATGCGCGCCTTGCTCACGGCGATCGGCACGATGACAGTGTTCGGCGGCATCACGTTCGTCTTGTGGCAAGGCGCGCATCGCGTGCTGGCGGGCGAAATGACGGGCGGCGAACTCAGCCAGTTTTTGATTTACGCCGTGTATGTCGCGATTTCGGCTGCATCGCTCAGTGAGATGTGGGGCGAGGTGCAGCGCGCCGCTGGCGCGATGGAACGACTCATCGAACTGCGCAACGCGGTGCCTACGATCGTCGCGCCGTCGCAGCCGCGCGCCTTCCCACAACCCGCACGCGGCGAGATTCGATTCGAGGAAGTCTCGTTTCGTTACCCCTCGCGCCCCGACACGCTCGCCCTCGATGGCTTCTCGCTACACATTCAACCAGGCGAGACGGTCGCCATCGTCGGCCCGTCCGGCGCGGGCAAGAGCACCACGTTCCAACTGTTGCTGCGCTTTTATGACCCTGCGATCGGCCGCGTCGTGATCGACGATGTCGACATCGCCCAGGCGGTGCCCGAACAGGTGCGGCAGCGCATTGGTCTGGTCCCGCAAGAGACAGTGTTATTTGGTACGACGGCGCGCGAAAACATTCGCTATGGCCGTCCGGATGCGAGCGATGCCGAAATCGAAGCCGCTGCGCGCGCGGCCGGCGCCGATGGTTTCATTCGCGAACTGCCGCAAGGCTATGCGACTTTTCTCGGCGAACGCGGCACGCGGCTGTCGGGAGGTCAGCGTCAACGCATCGCGATCGCTCGCGCGCTGCTCAAAGATCCGCCGATTCTGCTGCTCGATGAGGCGACGAGCTCACTCGATGCAGAAAGCGAGCGCTACATCCAGAACGCGCTCGAAGGCCTGATGGAAGGCCGCACGACGATCATCAT
>CAZIXV010000032.1:0-11569 GCA_964543105.1 uncultured Steroidobacteraceae bacterium | reverse complement strand
GCTAGCGGGCTTTGAGCGGGGCGCCACTCAGGTGCATGCCGCCATCGACGATGATGAATTCGCCGGTGACGAGATCGGCGCCTTCCACCAACCACACGATGGCGCGGGCGATGTCCTCGGGCGTGCTGGTCTTCTGCAACGGATTGTTGGCTGCGACCTTTTCGCGTTGTCGCTCGTAACGCTCGCCGAGTGCACCCTGTAACCAGCGCGTTTCGACGAAGCCCGGACACACCGCATTCACGCGGATTTGCGGGCCGAGCACGCGCGCCAACGACAGCGTCATCGTGTTCAGTGCGCCCTTCGATGCGGCGTAGGCGACGGAGGTGCCCGTGCCCATCACCCCCGCGATCGATGAGACATTGACGATGGCGCCACTGCCCTGCTTGCGCATCGCAGGCTCGACCGCGCGAATCATTTGAAACGCGCCGATGACGTTCACCGCATAGATGTCGTGAAAGTCTTGCGCTTGCAGCGCGTTCAGATCGGCGTGATTGAATGCGACCTTCGTCGTGCCCGCGTTGTTCACCAGCGCATCGATGCGTCCCCACTGATCGATGGCCGCCTGCGCCATGCGCTGGCAGTCCGCATCGTTGGCGACGTTTGCTTGTACCAGCAGGGTTTCAGCGCCGAGCTTTTCGCACTCGGCCTGCGTCGCTTTCGCGTCGGCTTCACTCTTCGTGTAATTGATGACGACGCGTGCGCCCTTGCGAGCGAGATCGATCGCGCACGCCGCGCCGATGCCCGTTGCAGAACCCGTGACGATGCAAACGGCGTCCTTGAGGTTCATAGAAGGTGATGAGTGATGGGTGATGAGGGATGCGCTAAACGAACCGTTGCGACTCGAGCGCGACCGACTTTAGCCGGCGCGCCGCCGCAAGGTCACGCCCTCATCCACCGCGCCTTGATAGGCGACGTTGAAATCATCGAACGCCGTCAGCGCAACCTTGAGGTCTGCGCCTTCTGGCAGTTCGAAAGCATCGAAGCCGCAACGCGCCATGTAGAAGAGCTGGTCGCGCTGGATATTGCCTACCGCACGCAACTCACCGGTGAACTTGTAGCGCTTGCGCAGAAGATGCGCCTGCGAGTAACCACGCCCTTCGGCGATACCACCGAATTCGATCGCAACGAGTGAGACGCGCAGAAAATCCTGCTGGAGTTCGGCCACCGGATCGGTCGGGCTGATGCGCACGCCCAGCTTGCCGTCCCACAACCACCAGCGTTCGCGCTCCTCTTTCCAACGCGCAAACGGCAGGATCAGCGCGCGCTCTTTGCCGAGCGGATCCTCTTCAGCATATCGCCAGGAATCGGCGACGATCTCACGCTGCTTGATGAGCTGGCGCATAAACTCTTGCCTTGAATGGAGCGATGCCGATGCGTCGCACGGTTTCTAGAAATTGCTCGCCTTCTTCGCGCTCGGCGATGAAGACATCGAGGATGCGTTCGACTGTTGCGGCCACATCGGCGTGCGCCACCGAAGGGCCAATCACTTGGCCGATGCGTGCTTCACGACCGTTACCGGAGCCGCCGAGCGTAATCTGGTACCACTCCTCGCCGCCCTTATCGACGCCGAGAATGCCGATGTGGCCGATCGAATGATGGCCGCAGCCGTTCATGCAACCGGACATCTTCAGCTGGATCTCGCCGAGATCGTAGAGATAGTCGAGGCTGTCGAAACGCTCGTTGATTTGCTTGGCGACCGGAATGGAGGTGGCGTTCGCGAGCGCGCAGAAATCGAGCCCCGGGCAGCAGATCATGTCGGTCAGCGTGCCGATGTTCGGCGTTGCCAGATCGAGCTTCGCAAGCGTTTGCCACAGCTCGAACAGATCGCGCTGCTTCACATCGGCGAACAGCAGATTCTGATCGTGCGTCGAGCGCACCATGCCGAACGAATAACGATCGGCCAGGTCGGCAACCGCATCCATTTCTACATGCGTGATGTCGCCCGGCGGACGCGTCGGCGACTTCAGTGAAACGAATACGGCGCGGTAGCCGGCCACCTTGTGCTGTTTGGTGTTGCGCTGATACCAGGTGCGAAATTCGCTCGGCTTGCCCGACAGCACGTCTTCGTCCTGCAACTGCTCGTAGGCAGGCGGCGCGAAGAACGCTTTGATGCGCTCGAATTCCTGTGCATCGAAGTTGGGTGCGGTGTCGCGCCCTGCCGCATATTCCGCCTCGACCATCTCGCGGAATTTTTGCGGACCGACCGCTTTGACGAGGATCTTGATGCGCGCCTTGTGAATGTTGTCGCGGCGTCCTTCGAGGTTGTAGACCCGCAGAATCGCTTCGAGATACGCGAACAATTCCTGCTTCGGCAAAAACTCGCGAATCACGTGGCCGATCATCGGTGCACGGCCGAGGCCACCACCGACGAGCACTTCGAAGCCCACTTCGCCCTGGTCGTTGCGCACCAGATGCAAGCCGATGTCGTGCACGCGCGAGACGGCGCGATCCTGCGGTGAGCCCGTCACGGCAATCTTGAACTTGCGCGGCAGATACGAGAACTCGGGATGCAGCGTCGCCCACTGGCGGATGTATTCGCACCAAGGACGCGGATCTTCCAACTCATCGACCGCCACACCCGCCAGGTGATCAGCGGTGACATTACGCACACAGTTACCGCTCGTTTGAATCGCATGCATCTGCACGCTCGCGAGCAGCTCGAGAATGTCGGGGACGGATTCGAGCTTCGGCCAATTGAATTGCAGATTCTGCCGCGTCGTGAAGTGGCCGTAGCCCTTGTCGAACTCACGCGCGATACGCGCAAACATCCGCACCTGCCGACTCGCGAGCAGGCCATAAGGAACGGAGATCCGCAGCATTGGCGCCCAGCGCTGGATGTATAGGCCATTGCGCAAGCGCAACGACTTGAAATCATCCTCCGACAACTGCCCCGCCAAGAAGCGCTGCGTCTGCTCCCGGAACTGCGCAACCCGTTGATTTACGAGCTGCTGATCGATTTGATCGTACTGGTACATAGACCATGGACTTTAGCCTCGACAAGCGGCGCGGGAGATATGGTTTGGGCATGAGCTGATAGCCGCACGGCCGGCGCGGGCCAGCCTGGGCAACGGGCTACGGGGTACGGCAAGAGACGGAAGCAGCTACTCGCCGCGTAGGTCGAACTTCAGTCCGATATTGTGTCGGGCGAAAGCGTGCCACCACGCGGTGCGACTCTCTGGCTGTAGCCTGTAGCCTGTAGCCTGTAGCCTGTTCCGACTTTCCGACCGTACCCCGTAGCCCGTGGCCCGTAGCCCGCGGGCGGAGCCCGCCCGCGATCAGACTCGTCGCCGTATCAATCCTTCCTGCGCTGTCGACGCCACGAGGCGCCCGTCCTGACTGTAGATCTTGCCGAGGGCGAAGCCGCGCGAGCAGGAGGCGGTGGGGCTGTCCAGGACATACAAAAGCCATTCGTCCATGCGGAAAGGACGGTGGAACCACATGGCGTGATCGATGCTCGCCATTTGCAATTTGCTGCGATCGACGACGAGGCGGACATCCATCCCGGCCGTGCCCAGCAAGTAGTAGTCCGATGCGTACGCCAACAGGCTCCGGTGCAGCACCTCGTCGTCAGGCAGCGGATCGAGGGCACGGAACCAGATTTTCATGTGCGGCTCTTTTGGCACCTCGCCGTGCGGGTCGGGCAACGAGGCCGGTCTGAATTCGAACGGACGACGCTGATCCAGAAACGGTCGCGGCCGATCCGGCGCCTGGCGTTTCAATTCCGCGATCGCTTCCGCCATGTCCGGCAGCGTCTCCGGCGCGGGGGCGGCAGGCATCGACCCTTGGCGATCGACACCCTCCTCGCTGACCTGAAAGGACGCCGACATGTGAAAGATCTGAGCGCCATGCTGCATGGCCACGACCCGCCGGCTGGTGAAACTCGCGCCGTCGCGACTGCGATCAACCTCGTACATGATGGGGTGATCGGGATCGCCCGCTCGCAGGAAATACGCGTGCAGCGAATGAACCGAGCGCTCCTCGACCGTCGCATATGCCGCTGCCAGCGCCTGTCCCAGCACCTGCCCACCAAACACCCGACGATGCCCCGGATCGCGACTCTCGCCTTGAAAACAATCGGCATCGAGGCGCTGGAGCTCGAGAACTTTGAGGACGTCGGCGAGAAGTGGATTCATGGTCGGAAAAGGCGATAGCGGATGGGCGATAGGCGGTGGTCAATGCGAAGCTGGCGACGAAGCTATTAAAGGACTGAGCGCCACGCGGACGTTCAGCACTCGTTCTGACCATCCGCTATCGCCCAACGCCTATCGCCTTCGGGCCTCGATCAGTCCCCCACCCCCAATCGCTTGTGCATGATCGGGCTGGTGGTCGTGTATTGCAGCGGGATCTTCTTCGCTGGGTTCAAGTGCGCGGCGACAGCGAAGGCGGCCAGCGCGCCTTCGTGGAAGCCCGACAGAATCAGCTTCTTCTTGCCGGGGTACGTGTTGATATCGCCCACGGCGAACACGCCTGGAATGTTCGTCTGGAATTTTTCTGTATCGACGGCGATCGCGCGCTTTTCGATGTTCAAACCCCAGTCGGCGATCGGGCCGAGCTTCGGGCTCAAGCCGAAGAACGTCAGCACATGATCCGCTTCGAGTTCTTCGATCTGGCCATCGGTGCGCTTTACCCGCACGCCTTTGAAGGTGTCACCTTCGGTGATGAGCGACTGCGCGATGGCTTCGACGTAGTTCATGCTGCCGGTGGCGACCAGATCGCGCATTTTCGCGACCGAAGCTGGCGCGGCGCGAAATTCCGGGCGGCGGTGAACGAGCGTGAGGCTGCGAGCCTTGCCGGCGAATTCGAGCGTCCAATCGAGCGCGGAATCGCCTCCGCCGAAGATGACGAGGCGCTTGTCGACGAAATCGGCCGCGCTCGTGACCTTGTAATGAACATGCCGACCTTCGAATGCCTCGACACCTTCGCAACCTAAGCGGCGCGGCTGAAACGAGCCGAGGCCCGCGGCGATGATGACCGTCTTGGTGTGAAAGCGCGTATCGAGCGAGGTCCGCAACAAGAACGTCTTGTCCTCGAGCATTTTCAGCTCGGTGACTTCCTGACCGAGATGGTATTGCGCGTTGAACGGCTTGGTCTGCTCGAGCAGGCGATCGATCAACTCCTGAGCGCCGCACACCGGCAATGCTGGAATGTCGTATATCGGCTTTTCCGGATAGAGCTCACTGCATTGTCCGCCCGGCTGCTTCAGCGAATCGACGATATGGGCGCGAATACCGAGGAGGCCGAGCTCGAAGATCTGAAATATTCCGCAAGGGCCCGCGCCGATGATGACGACGTCGGCCTGGATCGCGCCTTCGACGGCGCCGTTCGCTGTATCGCTCAAAACTTAAGTCCTCGTTGATTGCAGCGCGCGTGCGCGCAAAGAGCGGGGATTCTATACGCCAGCGCCCTCACGTGCTGCCAAGGGCCGTGCTGCCGCGCACCGCGTGGCGAGAAAGCGCCCACATGACAAATCTCTACACTTATAAGTCGTTGAAAGATTCGGACGATCGCGCTGTTCCTGCAGAATCTCGGCGCCTGCGAGAGGCGATATGCACGAGGCGCAACGGGCGCGCATATCCGGCGTTGTGGTCGCCCAGACCCCGTGGAACAATCGGCGCGGCCATTTTTCTCAGCTTTTGCGGGAAAAACCCTCGCATCCTTTTTCGGCGCTGCCCGGGCAAGGGATCGGTAGCAACGTCTTAGTAAATTAAAGAGAGCCACCCATGCGTCTCACCGTCAATGGCAAAGAACACGTCATCAACGATCTCGACGAAAGCACGCCGCTGTTGTGGGTGCTCAGAGATCACCTAGGTCTCGTCGGCACGAAGTACGGCTGCGGTGTGGCGCAATGCGGCGCGTGCACCGTGCATTTGAACGGCGCGCCAGTGCGCTCGTGTTCGATTCCTGTGGCCGCGGCTGCAGATCAACAAGTGCTGACGATCGAAGGGCTCGCGAGCCCAGAGGGCAAACTGCACCCGCTGCAGCAAGCCTGGATCGATGTCGACGTGGCGCAATGCGGCTACTGCCAAGCCGGCCAAATCATGTCCGCCGCCGCCTTGTTGAAACAGAAACCCAAACCCAGCGATGCCGATATCGATGCCGCCATGAACGGCAACCTGTGTCGCTGCGGCACCTATCCACGGATTCGCCAAGCGATTCACACTGCCGCGAAATCGGCCGGGGAGTAAGAACATGAGTGCGGTAGAAACTATCATCTCGCGCGAAAATTACGCAGACGACGTTCTACGGCTCGCTCAAGGCCAGTCACTCGCGAGCGGCATGCATACCACGCTCAATCGCCGTTCATTCTTGAAGGTCACGGGCGCTGCCGGCGCTGGCCTCGTGCTCGCGTTCTACATGAGCGGGAAGGCCGAGGCGCAGGACGCTACCGGCAAGTCATTCGCCCCCAATGCCTTCGTCAGCATTGCCGGCGACGGCACCATCACCATCATGGCCAAGTGCCCAGAAATCGGTCAGGGCGTGAAGACCGCACTGCCGATGATCGTCGCAGAAGAACTCGACGCCGATTGGGCGCACGTCAAAGTGCTGCAGGCGCCGGTCGATAGCCGTCGCTTCGGTCAGCAGTTCGCCGGGGGCTCGCTCTCCGTCCCCACCAATTGGGACGTGCTGCGCGAAGCCGGTGCGACAGCTCGCGCCATGCTCGTCGCCGCCGCCGCGAAACAGTGGCGGGTTCCCGAAGCCGAAATCACCACCTCGAAAAGCGTCGTCACGCATGCTGCAAGCGGCAAAAGCGCAACCTACGGCGAGCTCGCGAGCAAAGCCGCGCAACTGCCCGTACCGGATGCGAAGTCACTCAAGCTCAAAGACCGCAAGGACTACACCTTGCTCGGTCAGCGCATCACCGGCGTCGACAATCATGGCGTCGTTACAGGCGCAGCACTGTTCGGTATCGATCAGGTCATCCCGAACATGCACTACGCCGCGTTCCAGAAATGCCCCGCGGTCGGCGGCAAAGTGAAAAGCGCGAACCTCGATCAGATCAAACAGCTCCCGGGCGTCACCGATGCATTCATCGTCGAAGGCACCGGCAAGCCGACTGAAGTCATGCCCGGTGTCGCCATCGTCGCGACCTCCACGTGGGCGGCGTTGAAGGCGAAACGGCAACTGAAGGTCGAATGGGACGAATCCGAAGCATCGAAAGACAGCTGGAGCCAGGCCGTCGCCCAAGCGCAGGAATTGGCGAAGCAGCCGCAGGGCGCCGATGAAATCAAAGCGATCGGCGATTTCGATCAGGCCATTGCGAATACGACCCCGGTCGAAGGCTTCTACAGCTATCCCTTCGTCGCGCATGCGCCGCTCGAGCCGCAAAACACGACAGCGCATTGGAAAGGCGACTCGGTGGAGATCTGGTCACCGACGCAAATGCCCGGTGCCGCAATGCGCATGCTGCCGGCGATTTTCAAGCTGCCCGCGGACAAATTCACGATCCATCAGACGCGCGTCGGCGGTGGTTTCGGCCGTCGCCTGATGAACGACTACATGATCGAAGCCGTGCAGATTTCGAAGCAGGCCGGCGTGCCGATCAAACTGCAATGGACGCGCGAAGACGACATGCAGCACGACTTCTATCGCCCCGGCGGCTTCCATGCCTTCAAGGGCGCCGTTGATGGTGAGGGCAAGCTCGTCGCATTCGCGGATCACTTCATCACCTTCTCATCCGATGGCAAGCGACCGGTGAGTTCGGCGGACATTGGGCAGGATGAATTCCCCACGCCGCTCGTGCCGAACGTGAAACTCACGCAGACGCTGCTGCCGTGGCAGATCCCAACAGGTCCGTGGCGCGCACCGCGCTCGAACTCGGTGGCGTTCGCCGTGCAAAGCTTCCTGCATGAACTCTCGTCGTCCGCCGGCAAAGACCATCTGCAATTTCTGCTCGACTTGATGGGAGAACCGCGTCATCTGCCGCCTGGTAATGCATCCACCTTGAACACGGGTCGTGCTGCCGAGGTGATCAAACTCGCGGCAGAGAAAGCCGGCTGGGGCAAAGCACTGCCCAAAGGCCGCGGCATGGGCCTCGCGTTTCACTTCAGCCATGCAGGGCACTTCGCCGAAGTGGCAGAAGTGAGCGTCGATGCCAATCGCAAACTCACCGTGCATAAGATCACGGTTGCCGGCGACATCGGCCCGATCGTCAACATGAGCGGCGCCGAAAACCAAGTCGTCGGTTCGGTCATCGATGGATTCAGCACGATGCTCGGCTTGGAGCTGGCGATCGAGAACGGTCGCATTCAGGAAACGAACTTCGATCGCTATCCACTGCTGCGCATCGCGCATTCGCCGCCGGTCGAAGCGCATTTCATTCAAAGCGACTACGCACCCACGGGCGCCGGCGAGCCTGCGTTACCGCCGCTCGCACCCGCGATCTGTAACGCGATCTTCGCAGCCACCGGCCACCGCGTTCGCAGCCTGCCGTTGAAACGAGAAGGCTTCACGGTTTAGCCGCCGCTGCGCACATCCACGGGCAATAAGGCGGGGCATCGAAAGATGTCCCGCCTTTTTTCTTCGCGTCGATGATTCGGTGGCAGCCGCTGCTGGACGGCAAGAGCCTCTTGGCTGTCGATCGGCGACTCACCGTGCATTGGACAGCGCAATGTCGTTGCGCACGTCTTGCACGCCTTGCACCGCGCTGGCGACCTCAGCGGCGCGATTCTTGAGCTCTGCGCTTGGAACGTATCCGCTCAATTGCACGACGCCATTGTTTACCGCGACATTGATGGCGCCGTTCGCATCCACATTCGAGCTGAGTTGTTTGCGTACTTGTGCAGCGATGATGGTGTCATCCAGCGCCTGGCCCACTGTCGGACGCGATTCACGCACGACTAAATCGTTGCGCACAGTCGCTACGCCTGGCACTGCACGCGCGGCTTGCAAAGCTTTTTCCTGGTCTGCTTCAGACTCGACGAACCCGCTCAACAGCGCTGCATCGCCTTTGACCTCGACTTCGATATCTTCGACGTTGGCGATATTCGCAGCGCGCAGCGCCTGCTCTACGCGCACGTCCAATGCCCCACGCTGCGAGTTCGATGAGGTTTGCGCGCCTGCAGGCAACGCCAGCGCAAGCATCAGGCTAAAAACTACGGACAGTGTCGATGTACGCATGACGGGCCTCGCTTGCGGTTTCTATGCAAGAACCCAAGCGGACGCCGTGGTGTTCCCCTAAAACCATGCTTTGATGCCGGCGACGAAAACGACTTCGCTCGCCTCATGCCCGACAGCGCGCTGCCACTCGGCGGTTTCACCAAAGGCACGCTCCCATTGCACGCCGACGTAGGGCGCCACTTCGCGAATGATTTCGTAACGCAGCCGCAGTCCGAATTCGAGATCGGAGATACCCGAGCCGATACCGTTGCGACGATCATCCTTCCCGTACGCATTCAAACCGAGCTGCGGTTGCAAGATGAGCCGCTGGGTCAACAGCCAATCGGTGTGCGCGTCGAGGCGTAACGCCGTGCGGCCGCTCTCTCCGAAATAGAGCGTCGCCTCCACCTCTACAAAATAAGGTGCAAGACCCTGAACGCCGAGCGCGAGCCAATTGCGCGATGGGCCTTCGAAGTAATCGTGTCGTAGCCCGGCCTGCACACTCCACCAACGGCTGATGATGCGATCCCATGACACTTCACTGCGCATTTGCGTCGCGCCGCCAACCCGCTCGCCATCGGACTTCAGCACCAGCTTGTGAAGATCAGTACCGATCCATGCGTTGGCTTCCCAAGCGGCGCCGGTGCGGCCATCGATCCGAAATGCTTCGAGTTGATTCAGTGCGACGAGCCAGTGGATCGCGTCGTCGTCCATCTGCATGAGTTCGATCATGCGCGATGTCGATATCGGACCGAGCTCAGAGCTCGGCGGGTTCGGCGGGACGTGCGCGCGCTCACTCGGCGTCGGTGTATCCGCAGCAGGATGTGCACCGTGCATCTCATGGTCGCTGGAGCCATGCTCTGCATGGGAATCGTGCGAGTGATGTTCGTGCGAATGATGCTGTTGGGCGGCCGCGCTGGTAACAACCATGCTCAGCGCAAGCAGTGCGGAAGCGTGGCGCGAACTCATGAGTGTCCCTGACCGTGCTCGCCGGAGCGTGCGACGTGAACCTCACGGAACATGCCCGCTTCCATGTGATACAGCAGATGGCAGTGATACGCCCAACGGCCGAGCGCATCCGCCGTCACTGCGTAGCTCATGCGTTGCGCTGGATTCACCATGACGGTGTGCTTACGAACTTGGAATGCGCCGTGTTCGTTTTCGATTTCGCTCCACATTCCATGCAGGTGAATCGGATGCGTCATCATCGTGTCATTCACCAGCGTGATGCGCAGCCGCTCGCCATAGTTGAAGTGCAGCGGCGCCGCCTCTGAAAACTTCTCGCCGTTGAACGACCAGATGAAGCGCTCCATGTGACCGGTGAGATGCAATTCGATTTCACGCCCTGGATCGCGCCGATCGATCGGACCGCCGACCGTATGTAGATCCGCATAGCTGAGCACGCGCCTGCCGTTATCGCGCAGGCCGACGCCCGGATCATCGAGCGACGTGGAAGGTTGATCGACGCGCATGTCGACGCTCGGGCCGAACTCCGCAGGCGCGTGCGTCAGCGTCGGCGGTGCACCGTGTCCGTTGTGCGCCGCATGTGCATGCGCGGCGTGATCGGCGTCATGATGCATGCCCATGTCGCGCATCGTCAGTAACGGTCGCGAATCCATCGGCGGAATCTCTGCGTGCAGCCCCAAGCGCGGTGTCAGCGTCCCGCGGGCGTAGCCGGATCGATCCATCGCCTGCGCAAAAATCGTGTAGGCACGATCGTCGTGCGGTTCGACGATGACGTCGTACGTCTCGGCCGTCGCGATGCGCAACTCATCGACACTGACCGGTTCGACGTCCTGTCCGTCCGCGGCCACGACGGTGAGCTTCAAACCGGGAATGCGCACATCGAAGATGCTCATGGCGGAGCCATTGATGATGCGCAGGCGAACGCGCTCGCCGCGCTCGAACACGCCCGTCCAGTTACCCGCCGGGGCAACTCCGTTCATCAGATACGTATAGGCGTAACCGGAAACATCGGCGAGATCGGTGGGATTCATCCGCATCTCGCCCCACATGCGACGCTGCTCGAGCGTCTCGCGCCACCCGTGACGGCGCACATCGCTGAAAAAGTCGCCGACGGTGCGTTTGCCGAAATTGTAGTAGTCGCTGTGTTTCTTCAGCGTCGCGAAAATGCGTTCGGGATCGATATCCGTCCAATCCGACAGCAGAATGACGTAATCGCGATCGGCATGATGACGCGCACCGCCGCGCGGCTCGATGATGATCGGTCCATACAGGCCGGTCTGCTCCTGAAAACGCGAATGTGCGTGATACCAATACGTGCCGTGCTGGTTCACCTTGAACCGATACACATATTCGCCATCGCTGGGAATGCCTTCGAAACTCACGCCTGGCACGCCATCCATATCCGCGGGCAGGATCAGTCCGTGCCAATGAATGGAGCTGCTGACGGGTAAGCGATTCGCGACGCGCAGCGTCACAGTGTCGCCTTCACTCCAACGCAACAGAGGCG
>CAZIXV010000031.1:0-21000 GCA_964543105.1 uncultured Steroidobacteraceae bacterium | reverse complement strand
TGACCAGAAACGGTGTCAGGATGTTGCGCATCCCGTAGAAACTGAACCGCTCGCACACCTCGTTCGCGATGATGTACGGGACCTGCCGCGGCAGGCGTTGCCCGGTGCTCGCCGGAATCGCTTCAGTGCTCAATCGTGGCTCCGCGAATCGCGCTGAATGAAGCGGCCTTTATACAGCTCGAGCGCGGCCAGGGCCCGCGTTTTATGACGCAGCACATTCACTCGAGGCCGTCCCTTCGCTAGAGTCCGCACCCACTCAAACTCACGCCCCAAGTCGATGGACACTTTGTTCGATGTGACGGCCGACCCTGCCGTCCCCGATTGGATCAACCTGGATCTGCCCGACACCTGGCCCGATGAGCTCATTTCAAGCCCACTCAAGGCTTGGCGACTCATCGCGCGCTCGCTCGGCAAGCGCCGCCGCGTGGAAATTCCGCAGGACATGCCCGGCAGCGAATGGCTGCCGAAATACATCCTCCAGGAATTCCACAATCTCCCTAATGGCAACTACTCCAAGCACCTCACACGCGGCTATATCACCGGCTTTGATCGCTTGATGCTCGGACGCATGACGCGCGCCCGCGCGCATATCGCCGAATCGTTGGGTGACTGCACGAGCGTCCTGGATGTGGGATGCGCAGGCGGGCGTACTGCCGGCGCGCTCAAAGCGGCAGGCGTGAGCGAAGTCTGGGGGCTGGATCCATCACCCTATTTACTGCAACACGCGGCGCGCGCTTTTCCGCAAGTGAAATTCGTGCAGGGCATCGCCGAGCGCACCGGTTTCCCCGATGCGCGCTTCGACGGCGTCGCGAGCTGTTTTTTGCTACACGAGATTCCGCCCAAGTACATCGAGCAGGCGCTGCGCGAGTTTCATCGCATCCTGCGGCCGAACGGCTTATTGGCCATCTGCGAACCTTCGCCCGTCCACTTTCAGCGCTCGCTGTGGAGCTTGCTGCGCACGCAAGGGTTGTTCGGCTGCTACTACGGCTTGCTGGCGCGCATGGTTCACGAGCCTTTCATCGTCGCCTGGCATCGTCGCAGCGCTGCTGAAATGCTGGCCGCAGCTGGATTCGAACTCGTGAGCGACACGAACGAGCTGCCGGTGCGCCACTTGCTGGCGCGTCGGATGCGTTAGGCGACGCCGAACGCATCCGGATCTTACATCCTTAAAAACTCATCGCCGGTTTCGTCACTTCATCCGCCGCGCGAGCATGACGCTCGGGCGTTTTCAGATGCTCGCGCCAGGATTCGATGAAGGCGAGAAAACCGGCTTTGTCATACGTGCTCTTGCCACGCTCGAGCTTCGCGGTGGATTGCGAGCCGAGCACTTCACGCTGTGGTGAGACGATCCAGAAATGCGGCGCGCCGTAAGCTTGCGGCAATTGCGAAAAGAAGAGTTCGTTGTAATTGCCCGGCCCGACGTACACCTTCATCACGACGAAGGTATCCGTGAGACTGCGCTCCACCTCGTCATTGCGTTCGACGAAGCGATCCAGCACGTAGCACCAGCGGCACCAATCGCCACCAGCGATGATCAATACCAATTTGTTGCTGGCTTCGGCGGCGGCAATCGCCTGCTGATATTGCTCGAAGGGATCGGCTTGAGGGTCGTAGCCCAGATCGCGCGCGTGTGAATGCGCAGCGAACAACAACGTCATCACCATCATCAGCATCGTCTTGCGCATCGCTTTCCCGCTCACGGCTCGAACTCAGATCAATTTCGTTGCGAGAGCGTAGCGATCTATTTGCGATGTGACATCCGTCGCGTTTTTTTACAGCATTTGGCGCGTGTTATGACAAGCAACCCTTAAGGCGTTGGCAGGTATTTCGCGTGACAGTCTTCGCAAACCTGGTACATCTCATCGCCAGCGAGACTCGTTTGCTCGACATCGCGCGCACGTGCCGCTTCTGCAGCGCGCGCACCCACCTCAACGAGCGCGAGCGAATACTGCTGCCATTCTTGTGAGTCGATCAGCCGTGGCTTCATCAACATCAAATTGCCGGACTCAGCGACCGCCAGCGCGCTCGCTTCGACGCTCTGCCACGCCAACTCATCGGCAGGCGCCTCGCCTGCAACGGCAAACACGACATTCGACGCCGGAATGGTGATTCCGAGCATCACTTGTTTGACCGAGGCGACAGGGCGAAACGTTTGCGCATCATCCGCGCTCATTGCCGCGTCCGGTGCGGGTTGACGATCGCATGCGCTCAGCGCGAACAGCGCACACACGGCAGCGAACATGGATTGTTTTTGCATTGCCCCCTCCCAGGCGAGCGGCACGGCGGCGGCTAGCCACCGCGCCCTACCGCCGAGTTACTTGCGCATTATTGTTTCTTGTAAGCGGCGAACTCTTCCTTCGACAGAGCGCCGTCACGATTGGTATCGAGCTTCTTGAACGCAACGAACAGATCATCGTTCTCCGTTGCTTCCTGAATGCTGATCTGGCCGTCCGAGTTCTTGTCCAAGGATTCGAACGTCGGCGTTGCTTGCGCGAGCACCGTACCCATCGCGCATAAGCCGAGCATCGCGAAAAAGACATTCTTGCGTTGGATCATGTTTCCAGCTCCTGTAGGACAACCGCCATATCAAGCATCGACTGAATTCCATTGTTCCGCGCGGCCAACGCGCAAATCAATGGGGCCATAATGGCGCATGATTTATCGTTTCATGGCCGATGCAGTACTGATACTGCACCTCTTCTTCGTCATCTTCGTCGCCATCGGCGGCTTTGCCGTGCTGCGCTGGCCGCGCCTTGCGTGGCTGCACATTCCGGCCGCGATATGGGGCGCACTGATCGAATTCTTCGGCTGGATCTGCCCGCTCACGCCGCTTGAAAACTCGCTGCGTGCACGCGGTGGCGAAACCGGCTACAGCGGCGGCTTCATCGATCACTACATCACCGGCGCGATCTACCCCGACGGCCTCACGCGCACGATGCAGATTGGCATCGGCGCGCTCGTCGTGCTCATCAACGGCTATGTGTATTGGCGGCTGTGGAGGCGTCAGCGGCGCTCGCACGCCCGTACATAGAGCCGCTCAGGTCGAGGCGATGGCGCGCGCCAGCGCCCAAGTCACTTCTCTTCCGCATATATCCGAGTGATCGTTGATGCACGCATCGGCGTTCAAGTTGTAGATCCTGCCCGCAGCAAAGTCGTACGCACTTTCTGGCGCGAGCAACATGCCCTGCTCTGCTTCCGGCGTTCTGACGGCGCCATTGCGACCAATTCCACCATAGGGATCGTTCTCATCACCAAGGGCTGCAGCATTTTGCCGTGCCAGGCGTGAGGCCAATGGATACGCGATACCCACCGCCGTGTCGTTCTTGGTACATGTCACGAGCGTCGGTCCGCGCACCTTCTTGCCGGTAACGATTTTGCGGAAAAAGCCGTTGTTCTTGCCGTCGAATTTCGGCGCGAAACCATTATGAGAAAACGCCGCCTGCAACAGTGTCAGCGAATCGATCTTGTGTTGCGCGCCCACGGCGTCGGTGGCTGCGGTGACGACACGACCGCCAAAGCTGTGACCGACGAGATGCAAACGCACCGTTGGAAATTTGCTGCGAAGCTTGTTGATGACGCTCGCGACGCCTTCCTTACCGACGGTGCCGGCGCGCGCTTTCATCCGATAGTAGGTCGTCATGTTCATGAAGCGACGCAATGCCGCCAGAACGTTGTCGCCCATATCGGTGGCTCCTCCGGCTGCCGTGACACTCAAGGCTGAAAAGCCGCCGCCCGCTGCACCGCCGGTGCCGACGGGAGCGGTGACAACCACCGGCACGCGCAACCGTTCGATCAGCTCGCGCTCTCTCAGCTTGAAGAAATCCTTGGTGCCGTCATCGTCATGTGCAGCATCCTCCGAGAGGAGCGAGCGCACGACGCGCACGAATTCCTCCTGCGCGTTCGGATCGAACTCGATCGTCTTCAATAGCGCTTGCGCCTTCTCAACTTTCTTTTGCTGGGTTGCACTCGCCGGTGTTGGCTTACCCAGCCGCGCAGGATCACTTGCAAGTTGCTTCAAGCGCGCACGTATCGCGGCTTTCTCCTGTGACGACAACGCAGCCGCACCGCCGCCTGGGATCAGATCCTTATCCGTGAATTTTTTCGAGGGCCAGAGGATTGCGGCGGCAGCAAAGACGCGCTCGCGCCCCGTTGCGGGACTGCTCGCGTAGGCGCCGAATTGCGTCAAGAACTTGGTGTAGAGCTTGCGCGCATCGGCAAGATCGTTGTTCCAACCGTGCGCAAACACAATCAAATCCGTCGTAGCGCGTTGATCGAAATGCCCCGCCAGCGCCTTGAATTGCGACAGATCGAACAGTCTGCCCCGCTTGTCGAATTCGATCTCGAACACGGGAATGCCACCAATGACTTTCATATCTGCTTCATCCTTCTGCCACCCACATCGCCGATCGATCCCCGATTCCCGTGCCCGTTCCAACCTATCGCCTATCCGTCATACGGACTGAATCGCCCGCATCAGATCAATCAGCCCACGACCTTCGAAGTAACGCTCGCGCCCGAGCGGCGTTGCACTGTCGAGAAAGATCCGCTTCACCTCATCGGGACGGCCGATGAACTCCTTGCGAATCGACAGAAACGCCGCGATCGCACCCGATACGTGCGGCGCGGCCATGCTGGTGCCGCTGTCGTCGAGATACGGCGCGGGTGTTTTGCCGCGCTTCTTTTTGCCAAGCGGTAACAAGGCGCGCTTTTCACCTGCTGCGCATGAGGTGATGCGCTCGCCCGGCGCGACCAGGTCGGGCTTGAGACGACCATCACCGGTCGGTCCTTTGGAAGAGAAAAACGATACGCCATACGTGTGCGGCGATTCGCGATGCGTCGAACCCACCGTGATCGCTCGCGCTGCGTTACCGGGATCATTGATGCTCGCGCTGAAGCCGATGCGTGTCGTGCGCGCGGCACTCGTCGCAATACCCCATCCCGTATTCCCCGCCGCTGCTACGACAACGACGCCCGACTGCACCAGTCGATCGACCTCCGCGCACAACGGACTTTGGCCACACGCGAACATTTCTGCATCGAATTCGTAACCGAGGCTCAAATTAACGCCATGGATGCGCATCAACTTCGGATTGCGATTGACGTAGTTGCGAATGTAGGCGAGCGCGCGGATGACGTTGCTCGTGCGCCCGGCGCCTTGCGCATTCAGCACTTTGAGACTGACGAGACTGCTTTCAGGCGCGACCCCGCGCAGTTCGAGCGGATCGCAGCGGCGTGCTTTCAGCGTGACTTGGTGATCGGTGTCGGAAGACGCGACGAAGACGCGTTCGAACGCGGCAACCGCGCTTTTCTCTCCGGTCGGTGCCTGACCGCTGACGATGCCGGCGACATGTGTGCCGTGTCCGAATTCATCGATGAGCGCTGTCTTTGCGCTCGACTCAGGCGGTGGCCAGGGCTCGCCCCAGTCAGACATTTCAGCCGAGACATCGATCGTGAAGTCGCGATGCAAGTCGTCCACATCATCATTGAGCAAACGATGCTGCTGCGGATCATTCGCAGGCCCGAAGTGGGGATGCGTTGCATCGATACCCGAATCGACGACTGCCCAGGTGATACCTCGACCCGCAGCGGAAAACGATTTGTACGCCGCATCCGCCTTCACCGTGGCGATCGAACAATCCACCAACGGTTTGACGATGAAATCCGGCCAGACGCGGTAGATGCAACGAATCCACGGCCGTTTACCACGCACTTGCGATGCATGGCCCTGCGTTTCCCATGCTTCATCGAGCGCGATCAAGCCGCTCCATTCTTCGACGCTCAAATCGCAACGGTAGTAAGCCGAGGTGATCTTGACCGGCGCCGCATGCTCGCCCACCGCGGCAGCGAGCAACTCTTGAAACGCTTGCGCCGCCGCGAGCAGACCGCCGGGATAGCGCAGATTCAGCTCGATCATGTACGGATCGCGCTGCGTTTCATCCGTGTGAAAACCCCATGATTCGCGCCGCTCACTATCGAGCATCGAAGGCAAGGCAGCGCCGCGTGCGAGTTCGATACGGCGCGTATCACTCGATGCTGAACCGCGCGCGTTGCGTGTCACGGCTGCAGCAGGCGCCGTGCTCGCAGGTGCAGTCGACTTCGGCGTGTGCTTGCGTTTACCGCGAGCTTTTTTCGTATCGGTGCGCGATCGAGACGCGCGCTTTTTGTTGGCCATCCGTCCCTGCCGATGCTCGCCATCGTTGCATCACGTCGAGCGTGACGCAGCGATGCTAGTCAACGCGCCGGGTACCCGCAATGACACGAAAGCCGCAACGCATGGGATACTCGCCCCATGGAAAAACAGTCTTTGTCGATTCTCATCATCGGTGCAGGCGCCGTCGGCGCATTCTTTGGTTCGGCGTTAGCGCGCAGCGGCGCACGCGTCAGTGTGGTGTGTCGCTCGGATTACGAAGCCGTCAGTCGCGACGGCTATCGCATTCGCAGCCCGCTACTCGGCGATCATCAATTTCGGCCAGCGCATGTGTATCGCCGACCGGAAGAATGCGACACCCCGCCCGACTACGTGATTCTCACCGTCAAGGTGCTGCCTGAACTCGATCGCGTCGCGCTGCTGCGACCCGTCGTGGGCCCGAAGACGGCAATCGTTCTGATTCAAAACGGCGTTGATATCGAAGCGGACATCGCCGCCGCTTTTCCCGATAACGACGTGCTCAGCAGTCTTGCGTACGTCGGCGTGGGCCGCGGCGCGCCCGGCGAGATCGTGCATCAAACGCATGGGTCGCTCGTGCTGGGACGCTTTCCTTCCGGCATCGGAGCAGCGGCGGAGCAACTCGCGGCCGCCTTCAGCGCCAACAGCGTGCCTTGCAAGCTCGTCGACAACGTCGTGAGCACGCGTTGGCAAAAGGCAGTGTGGAACGCGCCGTTCAATCCCATTTCAATTCTCGGCGGCGTACTCGAGACGACTGCGATGGTACGCACCGAGGCGGATCGCGATTTCATTCGCAAGGCGATGCAAGAGGTCTGCGCGACCGCAGCCGCAGCCGGTCATCCGCAATCGCCGAAGCTCATCGAGGCGATGATCGAGAACACGCAGCAGATGCCGCCGTACAAGACGAGCATGGCGCTCGATTATGAAAATGGCCGGCCGATGGAAATCGAGGCAATTCTCGGCAATGTCGTACGCGCGGCGGAGAAGCTCGACGTGGCGACGCCGACGCTGGAGGCGATCTATGCGCTCGCGCGCATGGTGGCGAGCGCGCGAATGGCGAAATTGCAGTAAGGCTTACTTCGCAGGAGGCGGGGTGCGGCGCTTGGGCGGCTGCCGCACGGCGTGCAGGACGTTTTCGGCCACTCGGTTCATCCAGCCGCCGGAATACAACATCATCTTGAGCGTGTGCAGCAGCACCTGGCCGGGGCCTTCGACGGCGAGGCGGCAATCCTCTTCGATCTTGCAGTTTTGCATTTCGAATAGGCCATTGCCTTCGATGACCAGATTGGCGTCCTTGAAGTGGCAGTCGATGAACACTTTGCCATCGAGTACTACGCGCTGACCGGTGAAGGACTTGCCACGGATCGTTTTCATTCGTGCTTCTCTGACTTGACGCTCGAGGTTCGAGTGGGGCGGCCCACTCCCGGCGCGCGAGCTTACGGAGCCCCCGGGCGGGGCACAACCCGCCCAAGCAGGATTTGCGCGCAGCGACGCGCAAATCGACGCTCCCTGGGTTCACGGGGTACTCGACCGCAGCGCTGATTGTGTAATCCTTGCGGCCGGGGCGGAGCATTCCGACAAAACACTAAAACTCGGCTTTTCTTCTCATGCGCAAATTACTTTGGGGCTTGGTCGCGCTGATCGGCGCGTATGCGGTTGGCGGTATCGCACTGCATCGTGGCGAAACCATCAACGCCATGTGGATCGTCGTCGCGGCCGTCTGCGTGTACGCACTCGGCTATCGCTTCTACAGCGCGTGGGTGGCCGCCCGCGTGCTAACGGTCGATGAAACGCGTGCCACGCCCGCCATCCGGCTGAACAACGGTCGTGACTTCGTACCGACGCACAAATGGATCGTGTTCGGTCATCACTTCGCTGCCATCGCCGGCCCCGGCCCGCTCATCGGCCCCACGCTCGCAGCGCAATTCGGTTATCTGCCTGGCACGTTATGGATTCTCGTCGGCGCTGTGCTCGGCGGCTGCGTCCAGGACATGACCATTCTGTTCCTATCGACGCGCCGCAACGGCCGCAGCCTGGGCCAGATGGCCAAAGAAGAGCTGGGGCCGGTCGGCGGCTATGCCGCCATGATCGGCACGCTCGTCATCATGATCATTCTCATCGCGGTGCTGGGTCTCGTCGTCGTCAACGCGATGCGTCACAGCCCGTGGGCGACCTCGACCGTCTTTGCGACGATTCCGATCGCCATCCTCATCGGTCTATACCTGAAGAACATTCGCCCCGGGCGCGTGCTCGAAGGCTCGCTCATCGGCGTCGCCTTGTTGTTGTTCGCTGTCGTGGGCGGCGGCTGGATCGACGCTCATCCCGGATTGCGCACGCTGTTCGATTGGGATGGCGAATCGCTCGCCTGGTTCGTCATCGGCTACGGCTTCATTGCCGCGGTGCTACCGGTGTGGCTGTTGCTCGCGCCGCGCGACTATCTGTCGACCTTCTTGAAACTCGGGACCGTGCTTTTGCTGGCCGTCGCGGTCGTCATCATGAGCCCCGAACTCAAGATGCCGGCGGTTACCCAATTCGTGGATGGCACCGGGCCGATCTTTGGCGGCAAGCTGTTCCCATTCGTGTTCATCACGATCGCGTGCGGCGCGATCTCCGGCTTCCACGCCCTCGTATCGAGCGGCACCACCCCGAAGCTCATCAGCAACGAACGCGACGTGCGATTGATCGGCTACGGCAGCATGATGCTGGAGTCGGGCGTCGCCATCATGGCGATGATCGCAGCGACCCTGCTCGAGCCCGGCGTGTTTTTCGCGATCAACAGCGCACCCGGCGTCGTCGGCGCCACCGCTGAAGCAGCCGTCGAGACGATTTCGGGTTGGGGCTTCCCCGTCACCGTCGAGCAAATGAATGCGCTCGCCGCGGCGATGGGTGAATCAACGCTGTTCGCACGCACCGGCGGCGCACCGTCGCTTGCGGTCGGCATGGCCAGCATTTTCTCGTCGGTCTTCGGCGAAAGCATGCTCGCGCTTTGGTATCACTTCGCGATCATGTTCGAAGCCGTGTTCATCCTGACGACGCTCGACGCAGGTACGCGCGTCGGCCGCTTCATGCTGCAAGACGCCTTGAGCCATGTCTGGAAACCCATGGGCGAGACCTCGTGGTATCCCTCGGTGCTGATCTCGAGCGCCATCGTCGTGGCGGGCTGGGGATACTTTCTCTATATCGGCGTCGTCGATCCGAACGGCGGTATCAACATCCTGTGGCCGCTGTTTGGCATTACGAATCAGCTCCTGGCCGGCATCGCGCTGTGCATTGCCACCGGCATCCTCGTCAAGCAGGGCAAACTGCGTTACGCCTGGGTGACGGGCTTACCGCTGGCCTGGATCGCACTCATCACGACGACCGCTACTTGGGAAAAGGTCGTCTCGCCGGACGTTCGCGTGGGCTTTCTTGCCGCGGCCGATCAGCTCGCAGCGAAGCTAGCCGATGGCACGCTGCCCGCGGCGCAAGCGGCCGTCGCGCCGCAACTGATCTTCAATCAGCGGCTCGACGCCGTGCTCGCCGTCATCCTGACCGTCATCCTGTGGGTGGTAATCGCCGATACGGCGCGTGTGTGCTGGCGCGTCGTCAAAGGGCTGCCCGTGTTGCCAACGTCCGAGGCGCCTGCAACGCTGGTTGCCGCGACGGATACGCGATGAGCCTCGATCTACGTTCCTGGTGGAGTTTCGTCCGTCATCTCACGACGGACGACGCATATGAGCGTTATTTAGCGCACCACCGTGAACATCACCCGGGCGAGCGTCCGCTAGATCGCCGCGCTTTTTATATGCGCGAACAGCACCGGAAATGGAGCGGCGTGCAGCGCTGCTGCTGAATTTACGGCCTGCTAGCGATCTGGCCAGCTAGCCTGCTAGCCGGACCCCGCGGTCGCGCGCCGGACAGCGGCCTGGCTCGCTCCCGGATCAACCCTCGCTGACACCACGGCCCGCGGGCTACTCGCACACGCCCACTAACCGCAATCTTGCTAGCCGACTAGCTCGTTAGCAGACCACGGGGCGCTGGCCTACGTCTTTTGCCCTGCAACATAAGGGCTCTATCTTATTGATATACATTGGCCTCCTGCTATACTGCAGCGCAACATGGTGGTTCGTAGCAAAGGAGGATGAAATGTTGATTCTCGCGGTGATGTTCGTTGTGACGACCGTCGCTCTGTGGGTCCTGACGACGATCGAAGGATGACCCGCGTAGCGGCAGGAAGCTGGCGCATCCAAAAGAGCCAAATTCGGCAGATGCGCCAGCGCGGGTAGTCACTCACAAGACGCCCAACCGCACTTTCACCTCTCTCATCGGCTCTTTTCTACGATTCTCAACCCCTTCTTCTCCCCCGGTTCGTTCGCTGCTCTTCCTGTTTGTCTCCCGCTGCCGACAAAAACGTCGGAAAATTTGACAACTTAAAAGCCTGCTGTGTATTCCTGCGCGCCGAAGGAATACAGGAGATCAGTCATGGCGCTTTGGAAAGATCAATACGGCCGCGACCAGGGAACGGCGGATCCAGCAAAAGACACGGATAAATCGGCGGCCCCGCTAAACCTCGACTCGACGCGCACCACGCCTTCGCAGTCGACTCGCACCGACACTCGCTCAGACAACAAAGAATCATTGATCGCTGCTGGTCTTACGATCGAAGGCAAGATCGAAGGCTCAGGCCACGTCCGCATTGCCGGCAATTTCAAAGGCGACGTCCACGTTCAGGGCAATCTCACCATCGAAGCCGGCGCTCGCGTCACCGGCGGCGTGCGCGCCAATACCGTCGTGATCGGCGGGGAGCTCGAGGGCAACATCGACGCCGCGGCGCGCGTAGAGTTGTTGCAGAGCGGCGTATTGAACGGCGATTTGAAAGCCGGTTCGTTGATCGTTGCCGCCGGTTCGCGCATGCGCGGTCGCGCGGAGTTTGGCTGGGATGAGAAACCCGCCAAGGCGGCCACCGGCACTGCATGAACGTCCGGGCAGCCGCTCCGGGCAAGACGCGAACGTGCCCGCACTGCAAGGCGACGATCCTTGCCAGTGCGAGCATCTGCCCTGCATGCAATCATCATCTGCGATTCGACCCCAAGGCGATCGCTGAACGACGCCAACAGGCGACGCATTCACCACTGCGCGTCGAAGGTACGTTCAGACATCCGCAAGACGGCTCGGGCGCCTGGGAATACTCGGTGGTCATTGCGATCCAGAACGATCGCGGTGAGGAAATCGAACGACGCGTGATTGGCGTCGGCGCGCTGCAGCCGAATGAAAGCCGAACTGTTACGCTCAGCGTCGATATCTTCACGCCGCCTGCGCCCTAACTGAACGCAGACGATTCAAAGCCAATCCTCATCAACCGCCGCGCGCAACGCGGCGGTATTCATTCATGACCCAGATCTATCTCATTCGTCACGCCAAACCCGCAGCCACATGGGGCGAGGATCCCGATCCGGGACTCGACGAAACCGGCCACCTACAAGCACAGCGCACCGCGCAGTCGCTCATCGACTCGATCTCACCGACCACCATCCTCACGAGCCCATTGCGTCGCTGCCGTGAGACCGCCATACCGCTCGAACGCACGTGGCAGCAAGAAGCCGAAGTCTTCCCCGCAGTCGCAGAAATTCCCGCCCCGCCGGTCGGCCTGACGGAACGACACGATTGGTTGCGGCTGGCGATGCAAGGCACGTGGCAGGAGATGCAACGCACTGCGCCTGCGGGTTCACCGGACTTCCTGGCGTGGCGCTCGAGCGTCATCGACGCCGTACGCGCTCTGCGCGAGCGCACCTTGATCTACTCGCACTTCATTGCGATCAACGTGCTCGTTGGCGCAGCTCAGGGTTCAGATGCGGTGGTGTGTTTCCGGCCCGATCACGCGTCGGTGACGGTCATCGATACGAGTTCGAACGCGCTGCAAATCGTCGAACTCGGCCGCGAAGCGGCGACGACGGTTCTCACCCGCGGCGGCTCAGCCGCGCCTTCGCCCCGTTGAGGCTTTCGCCTCCCGTGCTTCGTTCAGGGCAAGATCGAAACCTGTCAGACACCGCTCGAGCAGCTTCTGCAATTGCCGCACTTCCTGCTGGCTGAGCGCTTCGAACAGCTGCGACCACACTTTCTCGACGACGACCTGCGCTTTGCGCAGGTTGGCGCGGCCCGTCTTCGTTAGATACCAACTATCGGCGCGCTGATTTGTCGGATTGGGTTTACGACCCAGCGTGCCTTCTTGCTCGAGCCGCCGCAGGATCGCGTTCATCGTCTGTGCGGTGACGAAGGCTCGGCGCGCCAATTCCGCGCCCGCAATGCCCGGCTCCGACGCCAAGGTGTACAGCGCAACGAAATGCGCAAACGACAGATCGATCCGCTCGCGCCGCAGCGCCTCGTCGGTCGCCTGGCGTACCGATTGATGCATATGTTTGAGCAAATGGCCGATCGCCGCTTGCGGCGATTCAGCGGCCGGCGTCTGGGTTCGCGAACGGGATGAAGGTCGTGACACGTTACTCATCTGGATATCAGCTTCCTGATACGATATCAGGAAGCTGATATGAGATCAGTCCGGCGAATGCGCCTGACTTCGCAGTTCTTCGCAAAATCTTTTCATAAGTTCTATGGACATGTCAGAGCGCTTACCTAAAGCGATCCGCGGCCGCCTCGGTTGGATCATCGCCGTCGTCTCGCTCCTCATAATCGCAAGCATCATTTTGTCGCGCCGCGCGGCGGAGCCTACTACTGCAGACGCGCCAGGGCTTGCGGTCACCGCAACGACCTTGCGAGATATTGAGATTACTCGCGGCATCGTTGCGAATGGCTCAATCCATCCTTGGCAAGAAATCATCATTGGACCGGAAGTCGGCGGCTATCGTGTTGCGGCGGTCCTCGTTGATGTCGGTGATCGCGTCAAGCGCGGTCAGGAACTCGTGCGCTTGCGAGACGAGTTATTGAACGCCGAGCTGTCCTCGAAGCGCGCCAGCCTGCTGCAAGCCGAAGCGGCGTCAGAAACCGCCACTGCAGCGTATCGCCGCGCTCTCACCTTGAGTTCCAGCGGCGTGCTGTCGCAAGCGGACCTTGATCAATTGCGCAGTGAGGAGGTGGCGGCGCAGGCGCGGGTGCAAGTCGCGCAAGCAGATGTCGATACGGCCGAACTGCGGCTGCGCCATGCGCGCGTTACCGCGCCCGATGACGGGGTCATCTCTGCACGCAATGTCGCGGTCGGTCAGATCGCTCAAACCGGCTCCGAGATGCTGCGCATGGTGCGCCAGGGACGCGTCGAGTGGCGCGCAGAAATCCCCGAGGCGCGTCTGCGGGATATCCACATTGGTCAGGGCGTGCGCCTGACGACTGCCGACGGCGCCCAGCTCGATGGCAAGGTGCGCGCGATCTCCCCCACCATCGATGCAACGACGCGTGCGGGTTTGGTGTACGTCGATATCGACGCCGAGCACGCACGCGCCGGCATGTTCGCGCGAGGTGAAATTTTGCTCGAGCGTGCTGCCGCGCCGATGCTGCCGCTCGCCAGCCTCGTGATCCAGGACGGCTATCACTATGTGTTCGTCTTGAAAGCAGACGGCACCGTCGAGCGCCGCAATGTCGAAACCGGCACGGTGAAAGAGCAGTCGATCGAAATCCGTTCAGGCGTCACGCCGGATGAACGCGTGATCGTCAAAGGCGCCGGCTTCTTGAAGGATCGCGATCGCGTCACGCTCGTGAGCGACACCGAGTAACGCGCCATGAACTTCGTTACCTGGTCGATCCGCAACCCGGTGCCGGTCATCATGCTGTTCGTCGCGTTGACGCTCGCAGGGTTGATCAGCTTCCCCAAACTCGGCGTCCAGGACCAACCCGACGTCGAGCTCCCCGCGGTCATCGTGACAGTACCGTATCCGGGCGTGCCACCCTCGCAACTCGAATCCGAAGTCACTCGCAAGATCGAAGACGCCGTCTCCTCAGTCGTCGGGCTCGAACACATCACATCGACGGTCAACGAAGGCGCCTCGACGACCGTCATCTCGTTTCAGTTCGGGCGCAACATCAGCGAAGCCGTCGATGACGTTCGTGATGCGGTGACGCGTATTCGAGCCGATCTGCCTGCCGACGCACGCGAGCCGATCATCTCGCGCGTGACGACGGCGGGCCGCCCGGTCGTCACGTTCAGCGTCGAATCCGCCAACATGACCGACACCGAGCTGTCGTGGTTCGTCGATCTGACGGTGATGCGCGAAATCACCGCAACGCAGGGCGTCGGCAGCGTGCGTCGCGTCGGTGGCGTGACGCGCGAAATTCGCGTCGATCTCGATCCCGATCGGATGGCTTCGCTCGGCGCAACTGCAAGTGACGTTTCACGCCAGCTCAGTCGCATTCAAGCGGAGTATCCGGGCGGTCAAGGCCGCGTCGGCGGACTCGAACAAAGCGTGCGCACGACCGGCACGATCGCATCGGCGCAAGAACTCGCCGCGCTGCCGATCGTGCTCAGCGATGGACGCACGGTGCGGCTCGACACGATCGCCGATATCAAAGATCAAGCCGCCGAGCGCCGCCAACTGGCGCTGCTCGATGGCCAGCCGGTGATTGGTTTCGAAGTCATTCGCGCCTGGGGCGCAAGCGCACTCGATGTCGCGGAAGAATCGCGCGCGGCCGTCGAGCGACTGAGCGCGCAATATCCGAATGTGAAGTTCACCGAAGTCAGCTCCACCGTAGGCTTCATTCGCGAATCCTACGAATCGTCAATGAAGATGCTGTTCGAGGGCGCGATCCTCGCGGTCATCGTCGTCTGGGTGTTCTTGCGCGATTGGCGCGCGACGTTGATTTCAGCCGCCGCACTGCCGCTGTCGATCATCCCGACGTTCTGGTTGATGCATCTGCTCGGCTACACGCTGAATATTCTGACGCTGCTGGCGCTGTCGCTCGTTGTCGGTTTGCTCGTCGATGATGCGATCGTCGAAGTGGAAAACATCGTGCGGCATCTGCGCCAAGGTAAGAAGCCGTTCAATGCCGCCATGGATGCAGCGATCGAGATCGGCCTCGCCGTCGTGGCGACGACCCTCACCTTGTGCGCGGTCTTCGTGCCCGTCGCCTTCATGGGCGGCATCCCCGGCGAATTCTTCCGCCCCTTCGCTTTCACGGCGGCGGTTGCCGTCCTGTTCTCGTTGTTGGTGGCGCGCATGCTCACGCCGATGATGGCGGCCTACATGCTCAAAGGTCATCCAGAACACGATGACTCCGGCCGCATCAAGCGCTGGTATTTACGCGTCATCGAGTGGTGTTTGCAGCATCGTGGCAAAACGCTCGCTGTGTCGAGCGCCATCCTCGCCGGTTGTTTCGCCTTGACGCCGTTCATCCCGACGGGCTTCGCGCCTGCAGGCGATGTGGGTTACGCGGTGCTGTCCGTCGAGCTGGCACCGGGCGCGACACTCGAAGACACCCGTGATGTCGCCGAAACCATCCGCGGTCGTGTCGCCGCCATGCCATCGGTCGTCAGCGTCTACAGCATCATCGGCGCCGCGGCGGGCGGCGGCGGGCCGGGCAGTTCAGGCGAATCTGCCGGCGATGTGCGACGCGCCAGCTTGACGATTCAGCTCAAGCCCGCGGACGAGCGCGAGTTCACGCAACAAGAATTTCAAATGCGGGCGGCACGCGAACTCGGCGACATTCCGGGTGTACGTCTGTCGTTTGGCGCGCAGACCGGCAGCAAGTTGCAAATCACGCTGGCCGGCGATGACTCGGATCAGCTGGAACTCGCCGCTTCGGCCGTCGAACGCGATCTGCGCACCCTGCCGGGTTTGGGCAATGTCACCTCCAGCGCCAGTCTCATGAAACCGGAGATTATCATTCGTCCATTGCCGGATCGCGCCGCCGAACTGGGCGTGACGACCGATACCTTGAGTGCGGTAACGCGTATCGCGACCTCCGGCGATGTCGAAAACAATCTCGCCAAGTTGAATCTCGCCAGCCGGCAAATTCCGATACGCGTGCAACTCCCCGACGATGCGCGCGGCGACTTGGAGCGTATTCGCTTGCTGCCGGTACCGAGCCGCAATGGCACCGTGCCCTTGATGAGCGTCGCCGACGTATCGCTGGGTGCAGGCCCAGCGCGCATCACGCGCTACGACCGCAGCCGCAACGTGACGATCGAGGCGGATCTCAACGGCCTACCGCTCGGTGATGTCTTACAGAAGGCGCGACAGCTCCCTGCGCTTCAGAACTTACCCGCAGGCGTGCGTCAGATCGATTCGGGCGAAGCGGAATTCATGATCGAGCTGTTCCAGGGCTTCGGCCAGGCGATGTTCGTCGGCATCCTGTGCGTGTACATGCTGCTCGTGCTGCTGTTCCGCGAGTTCTTGCAGCCGATCACGATTCTTTCCGCGCTGCCACCCTCGGCGGGCGGCGCATTGTTGTTCTTGTTCCTCTTCAACTACCAAATGTCGATCCCATCGCTCATCGGCATGCTGATGCTGATGGGCATCGTCACCAAGAACTCCATTCTGCTCGTGGAGTACGCGATCCGTGCGATGCATGAAGGCAAGCCGCGTCTTGAAGCGATGATGGATGCCTGTGCGAAGCGCGCACGCCCGATCGTCATGACGACGATCGCGATGGGCGCCGGCATGCTGCCGATCGCTGTCGGTTGGTCAGGGGATCCTAGCTTTCGCGCACCGATGGGCGTCGCTGTCATCGGCGGGCTGCTTGCTTCTACCGCACTGAGTCTGTTCGTCGTGCCGGTGTTGTTCACGCTGACCGATGATTTGCAGCAGCGATTGAAGCGCGCATTCAGCCGCGCCGGCGCCGAGGCAGCGGGAACGACTCGGCCGAGCGAATCAGCGTAAGCGTTGCGGTCGGCTTGCGATTCGTCAGACGGATCGCAGCGCCGTGGCGACCGGAAGCCTTGCCGCCCGTACGGCAGGAAAGAGGCCACCGATCAAGCCGATCACACAAGCCCAAACGATGCCTAGCGCGACAAGCTCGGGGTTCACAGCCAGGTCGAACACCAGATGCCCGCCGAAGCCTGTCGTGGTACTGACGGTATGGCCGTTGAAGAACAACCAGGCGAGCGCTGCACCGATGGCGCCGCCGAGGGTTGCGAGCACGACGGCTTCCACAAGCACCGAAATCACCATCGCCGCTGCGCCGAAACCCAGCGCGCGCAGCGTCGCGATCTCACGCACTCGCGCACTCACCGCCGAATACATCGTGTTCAGCGCACTGAAGATCGCGCCGATCGCCATTATCCCGCCGACGACATAGGCGACGATCGTAATGATGCGACCCATCGTTCTCGACTGCTGCTCGTAATATGCGCGCTCGCGCCAGACATCGACGCTCAACGCTGGATTCGACGTCAACGAATCCTTGAACGGCTGAAACGCAGCGGCCGATTCGAGCTGCACTGTCACGCTTTGATAACCGCCGCGTCGCTCGGCCGCGTTCAGCGCTTCGATGTCGACGAACAATTCGGACTCGTGCGCATCGTCCGTCTCGAAGATGCCGACGACGGTCCAATCCGCGCCGCGCGTCTGCAGGCGATCGCCGATCTCGAGTCCACGAAACTGCTTGTTCGCCGCCTGACCGACGATGATCTCCGTCAGCGCCGGCTCGAACATCCGCCCAGCGACGATTTCGAGCTCGGGGCGCAGCGCGCGCACGCGTGGACCGACGCCGCGAATCATGATGTTCACTTCCGCGCCGTCCTCCTTCTTGTAGGCCGTCAGCACGCGCATGCCCTCAGCCGACAGAATCGGTTGGCCTTCCGCGTCGCGACTGATGCCAGGCGCGTCGGCGACGAGCCGCGCCGCATCCAGACCGAGCGTGCTGGAAGCCTCCGACGCCGAGCCATTACGCAGCACGATCGCACGATCATCGCGCCCTGCATTCGACATCGTGCGGAGCATCCCGGTGGACATGGCGAGCACCGATACCAGCACCGCGACGACGCCCGCGATGCCGATCACGATCACGAGCGAGGGGCCGATACGCTGCGGCAAGCTGCGCAGGTTCATCATCGTGACCGAGCCGATTTGTCGCAGCATGTTCATTCGATGTTTCCTTACTTTTAGCGACCTGCGAGCGCATCGACGATATTCAGCCGTTGCGCACGAATCGCAGGCGGCAAACCGCTCACGAGCGCCAGGATTACGGCCAAGCCAATGCCCATCAGAATGACGATCATCGGCATCGGTATATCGCCGATGAGCACCTTGAGCGCGGGAAAGAGCAACGTTGCAATACCAAGTCCGATGAGTGCCGCGAACAGACACAGCATGAAGGCCTCGATGATGACGAGTGTGAGCACCTTGCCGTCCGAGAAGCCCAGCGTCTTCAGCACGGCGAGTTCCGGCGTACGCTCACGCACGGATTGCATCATCGTATTGGCGGTCAGGAACAGCAGGGTGAAGAGCACTGCACCCACGATCGCATTGACGATGAAATTGATGTCGCCAACTTGTTTCAAGTTCTGTTGCGCAAGGCCCGACTCGGTTTGCGTGCGCGTTTCATTCATCGAGTTTTCGAACTGCGCATCGATTGCCTTGGCGACGCGCGTCGCATTGCGTGGGTCGTCGATGCCGACCATGTAGTAGTGCACGACACCTTGCCCGACCGCCTTCGCCTCATCGAAGTAGTCGTAGTTGATGAAGAACGATGGAAAGCCGACCCCATAGGCGGAGACGTCGAACGTGCCGACGACATCGAAATACCAGGTATTGCTGCCTTCCTTGTTCGTCCAAATGGAGGTGCCCAGCGGAATGCGATCGCCGATTTCCCAGCCGTATTGCTTGGCAAGCGGCTCGCTCATCAAGGCACCGGTGCGCGTGCGCTTCATCGCAGCGATATGTTCGGGATCGATCTTGATCTCTTTGTAGATGGCGAACAGCGCCTCGGGCTCCGTCGCAAAAGCGGGAATCGCATTCCGTGCTTCGCGAAAATAGCCGCCAAAGTACGTCCAGTGAGACACATGCTCGACTCCGGGCACTGACTGGATGCGTGACATGTACGAAATCGGCAAGCCATCGACCATGTTGGTTTTGGCCGAGGTATAGAGGCGATTCACGTTCAAGTCTTCGACGACCTGATTGAAGCCTTGATTGATGCCCTGGAGCAGCCCGAACAGTAGAAACGCCACGACGATGGACAGCATCGTCAGAATCGTGCGGGCTTTTTTCCGCCACAAGCCCGCCCAAACGAGGCGAAAGTATTTCATGCGTGGGCCACCGCATCGGCAAGCTGCCCCTTATCGAGATGCAGCTCGCGCAAGGCAAAGCCCGCGGCGCGCGGGTCGTGTGTCACCATGACGATGGTCTTGCCGTGCGAGCGGTTCAGCGCCTGCAGCAGATTCATGATTTCTTCGGCGCTTTGGCGATCCAGATCGCCGGTGGGCTCATCGCAAACCAGTAGCGTCGGGTCTGCGACGATGGCGCGCGCAATGGCAACTCGTTGTTGCTGGCCGCCGGAGAGTTCGTTGGGTTTGTGTTTGGCGCGGTCTGCGAGTCCGACGAGTTGCAGCGCGACTTGGACACGTTGACGACGTTCGGCGCGGGAGAGTTTCGTCAACAGGAGCGGTACTTCGACATTCGCTTCCGCCGTGAGTACCGGCAGCAAGTTATAGAACTGGAAGATGAAGCCGATATGCCGGGCGCGCCAATTGGCCAAGGCGCCGGGCGAGAGCTTGTCGATGCGCTGATCTGCGACGATCACTTCGCCGCTGGAGGGCTGATCGAGCCCTGCGACCAGATTCAAGAGGGTGGTTTTGCCGGAACCGGAAGGTCCCATCAGGGCCAAGAATTCCCCTGCCTGGATTTCGAGATCGACATCGTGAAGAACTTCGACTTTTTGCTTCCCGCGGACGTAGCTCTTCGTGACGCTGCGCAATGTGACGATGGCGCTCATCGATGCTCTCCCTTTGCTGTTATTGTCGAGTGCGCAGTCTATGCGTCCGCATTTCCGCTGGGAACTCACTTGCCGGTAAAAGACACCATACGGCCGGCGACTACAGCCAGGTATCTCAATCGGCGGTTTCGCTCACGACCTCGCGCGCGAGCGTGTGCAGCTTGCGACGCAACGCCTTCGGTTTGAGGATCTGCACCTCGCGTCCCAGCCAGAACAGTATTCGCAAGGCGAATTCCTCGCGATCGAACTCGAGCGTTACTTCCGCGCGTTTGAATTGCTCTCCCAACGGTTCGAGCTGCTTACGAAACCAGTTGCCATAACTATCCAGCAACTGCTTGCCGCGAGCAGTGATGACAACCTCTACAGGAAAAGTGCTCGGCGGGTTCTTTTCGAATTGCGCGCACCATGCATGCCAGTACTTTTGCAGATCGAAGTGCGGATCGCGCGTGAACGTCTCCGTCGTTTCTTGAATCGACTGCACCCGAGAGACGCGAAACACCCGCATTTCGCGCTTCACGCGGCCGATCAGATACCAGGTATCGACCTTGACGACGAGTGCATAGGGTGCGAGCCGATAGTCGCGCACCTCGCCGTTGCTGCGCTCGTAGCGCATGTCGATACATTGGTCCTTCCAGATGCAGGCGCGCAGCGTGTCGAGATGCGGCGAGGCGTCAAACGCACGAAACCAGGGCTTGGTATCGAACAACAATCGGCCGCGTGCGTGTTGCGCTCGCAATTGATGCATCGAGGGCACGGCGGCTGCCAATTTATCCAACGCGGTGCGCGTAGGCCCCGCCAGTGCTTGAACGCCCATGGCCGCAGGACTTGCGACCAGCGCCAATGCCTCGGCTTCGCCGGACGATAACCCTGTGAGATCCGAGGTGTAGCCCTCCATCAAACGAATGCCGCCGCCGCGGCCGAGTTCGGTATAGACCGGTACGCCCATGGCGGAGAGCACGTCGATGTCCCGGAAGATGGTT
>CAZIXV010000030.1:0-21200 GCA_964543105.1 uncultured Steroidobacteraceae bacterium | reverse complement strand
GGCCGTGAGCAGTAACACGGTCTTCACGAGGACGGACATTGTGCAGCCCTGGCTGAAACGAAATTATTGACGCGGCGCTACCGGCACTTGAATCAGCGTCGGCGGAATTCTCGTGCGATCGAGTTGCAAGACGAAGTCGAAACGATCGAATTGCGTGCACAGCCCGAAATCTCGTTCCGGCGCCCAATCACACGCGGGATCGAAAAACTTCTGGGCGCTGGGTGCCGCACGCAGTTGTTCGCGCAGCGGCTCGAGATCACAAACTTCGCCCCGTAAACGTGCGCTGATCAAAGCAGCGCAGATGTCGTCCTCGACGCAACGCTCGGTGGCGTGCTGCCCCATGCGCACGAGCGTCACCTCGCGAGGCGCGCGCTGACGGATATACGTGGTGATGGCCGCTGCATTCACGAGCGCGCCGGTGATCACTTCATCGGCCTGCACCGCGCTCGTGAGCCCCTGGGTTCCGGCATGCGTCGTGTGAATGATCGTTTGACCACGCACATCGATGCGTTCGAGATCGGCCGGTGAATTGCCGCCATCGAAACCCGGCAGCGGTTTAGCGAAGCGCTCGCCCAAAAGAATGGCGTCAGGCGTGCGGCGCTTCAATTCGCGCGCCCTCTCGATGTCGGCCACTGGCCAGATCGCGGCTGCGCCACGCGCCATGGCATGAGCCGCCAACGAAAATGCGCGAAAGACATCGATGACGACGACGAGGCCGCGAGCAGCACGCGCACCCGCCACAAAGTCCGTAATGTGAATATCGGTCATCGCGGAGCGCTTAGGCGGCAATCCCTGCCCGCGCCGGCTGCATGGAAAGGAACGCCGCCCGGCGCGAACCGGGCGGCAGGCACATCAAGCAGCGGTGTTGTGACCGCCGGCAGCTTTGCGCTGCAGCGGTACGACGCGCTGCGCGTCGGCGGGGTGCTCGTTCATGACGACGACCTTCGCACGCTTGAAGAAATTGAAATCCGTGGCGCTTGCCCATGTGTACGCACCCATCATACGGCCGACGACTAGATCGCCGACCTCGAGTTCTGGCAGCTGAATGTTGTCGTCGATGACGTCGATGGAATCGCACGTCGGGCCAGCAAGCACGCTGGGGAACGTCTCTTCACCCTCGCGCAGCGCCGTCACCGGATACTTCGCGTGGTCGTACATCTGGCCGCTGAAGGAGCCGTACACGCCGTCATCGAGGTAGTACCACCAGCGACCGTCACGCTTCGCCTTGCCCATGACGCTCGACACTGCGATTGCTGCAGGCGCCGCGATGAATCGCCCCGGCTCGGCAATGATGCGCACGTGCGACGGAAGCTTCGCCAGCTCGGCTCTGATCGGCGCACAGAATTCGTCGATCGGCGTCACGGCATCGTTGTAGGCGACCGGGAAGCCGCCGCCGATGTCGAGCACGTCGAGCGATGGCAAGCCGGCCAACAATGCCTCGGCGATGAGGTTCGTGCAGGCGCGAATCGCTTCGATGTACTTGGTCGGCTCCGTGGCTTGGGAGCCCACGTGGAAAGACAAACCACGCACGCGGATGCCAAGGCGACGTGCGAGCTCGATCAGGCCGAGCACCGCGCCCGGCTCGCAACCGAACTTGCGCGACAGATCGACCACTGCATCGGGGCTGCGAAAGGACACGCGGATCAACAGCTCGGCACGCTTGCGGTAGCGCACGAACTTCTTGATCTCATCGGGGTTGTCAGCGACGAATGTCGTCACGCCATAGCGCAGCGCATCGCGGATGTCGCTATCGCGCTTGATCGGATGAGTGTGAATGCAGCGCTCGGCAGCAATGCCTTGCGCTTTGACGAGTTCGACTTCGCCAGTCGTGGCCAGGTCGAAATAGGCGCCTTCATCGCGCAGGCACGCCACGACTGCCGCGTGCGGCAAGGGCTTCAACGCGTAATGAAGATCAACCCCGGGAAGCGCATTTTTCAGCGCGTGATATTGACGACGCACCTGCTCGCAATCGACGACCAATAGCGGTGAGCCGAAACGAGCCGCGAGAGCGCGGATTTCGGATTCCGTGAGTGTGGTCGAATCGAAGGATTGAGCGGGAGAAACGGCGTGCGAATGCTTAGCTGCGCGTGGCAACACCTGTTGGGCACCTCATCGAAAAAGCTGCGGACACTTAACCAACCAACAAGAGCGACGACTGTTGCAATCAACGATCGGCACTCTCACAAGTTCTGGTCGAGCGGCACCTGCAGCTTTCGCGTTGACTCTGGGTGCTCTCTTACACAGGCCGGCGCGAAATGTAGCAAAAATAGTCTGCGATGCAAGAACTGCGTCGCACTTTCTCGTCGGCCGCGCAGGCGCGTTCGCGCTCACCGAGAAAACGCGATGCGCTACGCAGTTCGACACCGGCTAGCACGTACGTCATTCACTGCTAGCGTCGAGGGACTGCTAGAGTCTGCCGCCATGCCGATCGCACCCGACACTCGCCGCGAACTCGAAGCGCTGCTGCGCAGCCGCGTGCCGCTCATCGTCATCGAGACACGCGATGAACCGCGCGCACTGCAGCTCATCACGTCCGTCTGTGGCCGTGTGATCGCAGGCACGCATATGCCGGTGTTCAGCTGGACCGTCATCGACGGCCTGCGGCGCCTGGACATCGATCTGGGTGGAGCGCAGCGCCACAACGCGGAGCCCGTCGATGTCTTGAAGACGATCCGCGTCGTCGATAAAGCCGGCATCTACGTTCTGCTCGATTTCCATCCTTTCCTGTCCGATCCCGTTCATGTGCGTCTGCTGAAGGACATCTGCCAGGGCTTCGCAAAGACGCCGCGTACGGTCGTACTGCTCAGTCATGAAATTGCGCTACCACGTGAGCTAGAACACTTTGCCGCTCGCTTCGAACTCGCGTTCCCGGGACGCGCGGAGCGCCAGATGATCGTCGAGCGCGTCGCCTCGGAATGGGCCAAAACGAACGGCGGCAGAGTCAAAGCAGATCGCAAATCACTCGATCTACTCGTCGAGAATCTGGCCGGCCTCTCCACCGGCGACACGGAGCGACTCGCACGGCAAGCCATCTTCGATGACGGAGCGCTGCAACTGTCGGATCTGCCTGGGGTGATGCAGGCGAAGTACGAGTTACTCAATCGCAGCGGCGTCCTCGCCTTCGAATACGACACCGCGAAGTTCGCCGACTTGGGCGGCATGACGCGCCTGAAAGAATGGCTGCGGCAACGGCGGCCTGCTTTCGAAAGCAATGGCACGACGAATGTCCGGCTCGACCCGCCGAAAGGTGTGCTGCTGCTCGGCGTGCAAGGCTGCGGCAAGAGCGTCGCCGCACGCGCCGCCGCCGGCATTTTTGGCGTGCCGCTGCTGCGGCTGGACTTCGCCTCGATTCATAACAAATACATCGGCGAGTCCGAGCGCAATCTGCGCGAAACGCTCGCGACGGCCGACGTCATGGCGCCGTGCGTGCTATGGATCGATGAAATCGAAAAAGGCGTCGCCACCGGCGAGGGCGACAGCGGCACCTCCCGGCGCCTCCTCGGCACGTTTCTCACCTGGCTTGCGGAGAAGAAAACCAAGGTGTTCGTGGTCGCCACCGCCAACGACATCTCTGCCCTGCCGCCGGAGCTGGTTCGCAAAGGCCGCTTCGATGAAATTTTCTTCGTGGATCTGCCGACGGCGGCAGTGCGCGCAACCATTCTGACGATCCACGCCGAAAAGCGTGACGTCACGCTGTCACCGGCGCATATCGCACAGCTTGCGCAAGCATGCGAGGGCTTTTCAGGCGCCGAAATCGAACAAGCCATCGTATCCGCCGTCTATGTCGCCCACGCCACTGACGAGCCCGTCACCGCACAACACGTCTTGCGCGAGATAGAAGCCACTCGACCGCTATCGATCGTGATGGCGGAGCGCATCGATGCGCTGCGTTCGTGGGCCGCGGAACGGACGGTGGCGGCAGATTGAATCAGATGGTGAGCGGGCCAGAAGGGTTCTCGGCTGTGATCACTTGTTGCGGGAAGAGGTGATGGGGTGATCCGGTGATCTGGTGATCGAGGTCGGAGCGTCTCAGCCGTGATCGGCGGTTGCGGGAAAAGGTGCTCGGGTGATCGGGTGTTGCAGTGATCGAGGTATGAAGTTTTAATCGCCGGTCGCAAGATCGGCCAGCCCTTCTTCCCTCTGGCCATGATCACCTGATCACCGAATCACCTGATCACTTTCCGTCACCAACCGCCAACCGCTAACCGCTGCGCTCAATCACCCCTCATCGCCAAAATCGGCGACCCAGGCGGCTATGTCCTGGTCATAGGTGACGATGTTTTCGGCCGTGGCGGCGCGCTTCAGACGATCGCGAATCGCTTCCCAGCGTTCGTCTTCCGGCACTTCTTCCACCAGAATGATTTTCGCGCCGGCTTTATCGAGTGCTCGCAAGTTCGCGTAGAGCTGACGCGCATAGGCGTCCGGGCGTGTGCCTGCGTTGACCCAGGTCATGAACGGCGTCGTGTTGCCCGGCGGGCGCTGCGCCAGTACGGCCACCTTCTCTTCTTTCGCCGCGAACTCGTTCATCACGATTTCTAGGCGCCGGCTTGGTACGACATTCACCGGTGTGGTCGGCGAGTAATGACGTGACACCGAGCCTGGCACGCGCGGCGCAGCTGGATTTGGGCCGACTTGAATCGACGGCACGATGGCCTGCAGCTGCGAGACCGTAATGCTGCCGGGACGCAAGACGCGCGGAACATCACCGACGCACGAGACGATCGTGGATTCCAGACCGATCTTGCAGTCATCGCCATCGAGGATGACTCGCACCTCGTCGCCGAACTCCTCGCGGACATGCTCCGCGCGCGTCGGACTCACTTTGCCGTAGCGATTTGCGGACGGTGCGGCGATGCCACCCCCAAAAGCATTCAAGAGTTGTTGCGCCACCGGATGATTCGGGACGCGGATCGCGATCGTGTCTTGCCCGCCAGTGATGACATCGTTCACGGCCGGCGCGCGCTTCGCGACGATCGTCAGCGGACCGGGCCAGAACGCGTCGGCCAGCTGCTTGGCTTCGGGAGAGAGTTCGCGGACCCAGCGCTGGATGTAGCGCGGGTGGTCGATGTGGACGATGACGGGGTGCGTGGAGGGTCGGCCTTTGGCCAGGAAAATCTTACGCACCGCATCGGGATTATTGGCGTTGGCGCCCAACCCATAGACGGTTTCGGTCGGAAACGCCACGAGCTCGCCAGCGCGCAGCGCTTCAACGGCTTCCTGGATCTCGCTTTGTACAACTCTGCCGATAGCCATGGGCGGGGATGATACCAGCGGCAGATGATGGGCGATGGGCGGCGAACGATTTCACGGGCGACAACAGGCTACAGGCTACAGGCTACAGCCAGAGGGGCTTTCCGCTCATGAGTTGACCACTGCTCATGGCGTGCTCAAACCTAAAAATTAGACCACCGACATACAGGCACGCAGATCCTCTGGCTGTAGCCTGTAGCCTGTAGCCTGTAACCCGACTCCTACTGTCGCCTCTCCTCACTCCAATGGCCGCCGCTCCCACCCCTGCGCCGTGCGCCGCAATTCATACGCCGGCCAGTAGCGGTTATCGAGCTTCAGCGTGATCACATCGATGGAGCCGTTCCAGCTCATCGTGCGCAAACGCACCGAGGAACGATCCTCACGCCCGGCAACCGCCTTAACGAAGGCGTCGAGGTCTGGCGTCGGCTGGCCGTCGACTTCAACGATGCGCCGACCCGCCCACAGCTGATAGCGAGTCGCAGGTGAACCGTAGGAGAAGTACGCGACGAACACGCCTGTGGGCGTCAATCCACGCTGCGCCGCGAGCGCACGATGCGGCGCCTGCAACACGGCGCCCGCCCACAACAACACACGATCGAGGTCCGCGCCCGACAACTCGACGGTGGGAACCTCCACTGCCAACTCTTCACGATCGCGCCATACCGTGACACGCACGATCGGCTTCTGAACCGAGCGCTCGACTTCGCGGAAGCGGTTCACGATCTCGCCGTCGATGTCGAGTATCAAATCGCCCGAACGCAACAGTGCGCTTGCGGGCGAGCCGCCGACGAGGCGCGACACGCTCAATACCTGGCGCCGCTCCGGGCTGTGCGCTTCGAATTTCGCGATCCATGCATCCGGCAACTCGAGCTTGCGAGCGGCCGCAAGCGAGATCGGCGCCAACTCCGTTTCGAGCGAGCGCAATGCACGACCGTCGCGCACGACCGCCAACATCTCCGCAATCAGTTCGACCGGGATACCCCGATTCTGCTGAGCTCGTTCACGCCCTGCGTCGTACGCAAAGCTCGCCCAGGTCGCGAGCACTTCGCCGCGCTTGTTCGCAAGCACGCCGTCGTAATCGGCCGGCCCATTCACGAGTGAAATCGTCTCGAGATTGGCGTCGCGGAATTGCAGCGTGCGTGACAGCGGAAACGCCACCGGATCAACTGATGCCACGGTTGAGACTCGCGATTGCACCTTGCCATCGCTACGCATACCGACCGCCCAGATCTGTTCGCCCGGATGCATTTCGGTCGGTTTCAACACTGCGGACTTCGCCGGTGTCTCACCGATCAACGCCGGGTCGTAAGACACCATGGCGAGATTGTGCAAGGGATGGATGTATTCCACGCGCCCAGGGACTTCGATCGTCCCCGCGAATGTCAGCCGTACATCGCCAATCGGCGCTGGCACCGTGTTGCGATCGACCGCCACCAGACCGCGTTGCGCATCGACGATCAAACCCGTGCCGTAGTAGTGACGATCCGTGATGCCCGATACCGAATACGGCATATCGAAGTTTACAAGCACGAGTGAGGGGGCCAATCGATTGACGATCGGGTCATTCGATTTCGCATACGTCGTCGTTGCCGGCTTCGGCGGTTCGGCGGCTTCGCTTTCCGGCCAAGGGGTGCAAGGCCAGAAGCCGCTGGCATCGTCGCGCTTACAGGAGCGCACAGCGAACCAGCGGCGATCCATGCGGATCACGCGCCACTGCGCCGTGCGTGGGTCATCGATCGTGAAATAGCGGACCGTGGCACGCTGCGCATGCTGCAATCCCTGCAGCACACTTTCCAGATCAGCAAGCGTGTCGACCTGTTTGCCGGCGACTTCGGTAATCACCGCACCGCGCGGCACGGATGCGGATCCGAGTACGTAGCCTGGATTTGCGACATACACGCCCTCGATCGGCACATTGATGTGACGCGCCTGTTGCCATGACAGGTTGTGCACGACGCCATCACCGATCTCCAGATACTCATCCGGTGTGATCGCATACAGATCTTCGATGGTGAGCGTGCGCTCGAGCACATTGCCGCCGCGCTCGACCGTCAGCGTCACGCTTCGACCGACACCGGAATCGAGCACCTCGGCCAATTCGATGAAATCTGCGGTGAGCTTGCCGTCCACCTTCACGAGTACGTCACCCGGCTCGAGCGTGGACTCTGCCTTCGAACCTTTCTGGACTTCGACGACGACGAGCATGCCGGTCTTCGCTGGAAAGGCGCGGCGCATCTCTGCTTCGGTTTCGCTGCGCACCCCTAAGCGCCGCACTTCATCGAACGGCGTATATGCAAACACGGTCTGTAGCGTGCCACGCGCAACCGGCTGGCCCGCTTGAATGAGTTCCAAGGCGCGCACGACGCGATCGAGCGGCAAGTAAAAGCTCGATGCCGCTTGCGAGCTGCCACCTGCGTTCAGGGCAACGACGCGCCCTTCGATATCGATGACGGGTGATCCGGATGAGCCGCCCGAGGTGCTCGATGCGGCCTGGTAATAAAAAGTATTGAAGTCGTTGTACTTGCCGAGACCATATTTCGGCGCCTCGCGATCCAATCGCGCCAAGGTGCCGGCGAGAATCGACAGCTGCTCGCCGGCATCGTTACCGATGACCCGGATTTCGCGGCCGATCTGCGCGCCCTGCGGATAAAGTTCGAGTTCCGTCGGCTGAATGAAGCGCAGCTTCGCCGGATCGTAGCGATAGAAGCCGAAATCATGCACGGGGTCGCGATAGACCGGATAAAGCGTCACTTCTTCGCGATTCAAAAAAACCGCTTGAGCGGTTACCGGACCGGGCGTCACTACATGACGATTGGTAAGCACGAGTCCGCGCTTGGCATCGACCACGAATCCAGTCGCCTGACTCGACATATTCCATTCGGTATCGAAAGCGCGCGCCTGATCGACCTGGATCGTGACCACCCCTGTTGCCACATTCTCGAGCGTGCGCGTCCAACGCGAATCTTCCGGATCGGCGACGGGAACGACGGCTTGCGCGATCGGTTCGGCGGCAAAACCACTACTTACGAATAACGACAGGACTATGAGGTGCAACAACCGCAAGCAAGCGAAGGATTGGTTTTTTTGCATGAGCTCGAGCATCTCACGTGCAGGGTGTGTCTCAGCGCGTCTCGATAAGGACTAGTCAATCCTCATCGAGTTCCGGCTGTCATCCGATAAGGATGAATCCCCAAATGGTGCAGAGGATGACGAAGGATAGCAGCACGGCACTCGAGCCCACGTCCTTTGCCAAGCCTGACAATTCGTGGCGCTCGAAGCCGATGCGATCGACGACCGCTTCGATCGCCGTGTTGAGCAGTTCGACGAGCAAAACGAGCAGCACGGAGGCCACGAGCAAAGCGCGCTCCATGTTCGTCTGCCCCAGGTACACCCCAAGCGGAATCAGCACGATCGCAAGCGCCAGCTCCTGCTGCACGGCGCGCTCGCTGCGAAACGCATTCTTGAAACCATTCCAGGAATTACGCCAGGCGTACACGACACGCAGTACGCCAGCGGGTTTCGGACGTTCTTGCATGAACCACTCCCGGCGTTACGCGAACGCCGGGAGAGCATCACGACGCGGTGTTCGCGGCAGCCGCTTGATAAGTCAGATCGAGTTGTTTAGCGGCACGAACATCATCGAGCCGGCGCACTGGCAGAGTATACGGAGCACCCTTGAGCTTCGCTGCGTCCTGCTCGGCCTCGTGCTGGATGGCAATCATGGCGTCGATGAAGGCGTCGAGTTCTTCCTTTGCCTCTGTCTCCGTCGGCTCGATTAACAAGCACTCCGGTACCAGCAACGGGAAATACGTCGTCGGTGCATGGATGCCATAGTCGAGCAGCCGCTTCGCGAAATCCATTGCCGTGACGTCGAGGTCTCGCGCCTGACGCTTCAGCGTGATGATGAACTCATGACTGGCGCGCCGCGTCGGATAGGCTGCATCGAAGCCCGCCTGCTTCAAACGCGCCAGCAGGTAATTGGCATTGAGCGTCGCGAACTCCGCAACCCGCTGCATGCCGGCGCGACCGAGCATCCGCATGTAGACGTACGCGCGCAGCAATACGCCTGCATTGCCCATGAAAGCGGAAAGCCTGCCGATGGTTTGCGGCAGATCGCGCTCATCGAGCCAGCGATAGTGATCGCCATCCTTGCCGACGACAGGAATCGGCATGAACGGCAGCAAGCGTTGATTCACGCCCACCGCGCCCGAACCCGGACCGCCACCGCCGTGCGGCGTCGAGAACGTCTTGTGCAGGTTCATGTGGATCACATCGAACCCCATATCGCCCGGTCGCACCTTGCCGAGGATCGCATTCAGGTTCGCGCCGTCGTAGTACAGCAACCCGCCGGCATCGTGTACGACCTTCGCAACTTCCTGGATGCGACGTTCGAACACACCGAGGGTCGACGGATTCGTCAACATGATGCCGGCCGTCTTCGGCCCGACCGCTTTTTTTAACGCCTCCAAATCGATATCGCCGTCGGGCAGCGAAGGAATTTCCACGACCGTGCAACCGCACATCGTCGCCGTCGCAGGGTTCGTGCCATGCGCCGCATCGGGCACGATGATTTGCGTGCGTTCCAGATCGCCGCGCGCGCGGTGATAGGCGCGGATCATCGCGACACCCGCAAACTCGCCCTGAGCGCCCGCCATCGGCGTCAGCGACACGCCCTTCATGCCGGTGACTTCTTTGAGCATCTCCTGCAATTCATACATGCAGGCCATGAACCCCTGTCCGACCGATGCAGGGCCCAACGGGTGACGACCGAGGAACTCGGGGAGCATCGCGAACTGGTTACACGCGCGCGGGTTGTACTTCATCGTGCACGAGCCGAGCGGATAGAAGTGCGTATCGATGGAGAAGTTGAGCTGCGACAACCGGGTGTAATGACGCACCGCTTGCAGCTCGGAAACCTCGGGCAAGTTCGGTCGCGTCTTGCGCTGAAGATGCGCTGGAACATCGGCGCGGACGCCGTGCGGATGCTGCGCCGTCGCGGTGCGGCCGGTGCGTGAATGATCGAAAATCAACGAACGGGATTGATTCATTTCGCCACCTCGGCCATCACTGCTGCGAGCGTTGCGGCATAACGTTGAATGTCCGCATCGCTACGCATCTCGGTTGCACATACGAGCAGAGCGTTGCCCAATTCAGGATACGAAGGGGTGAGATCGAATCCGCCGACGATGCCTGCGGCCGCCAGCTTCTCCAAAACCCCTTGAACCGGACGATCGAACTGCAACACGGCCTCATGGAAACGAGGGCCGTTGAAAGCGAGCGATACGCCAGGCACCTTCGTCAGCGCATCGACGAGCTTCGCCGCCTGCTGCTGGCTGCTCGCCGCGACTTGCTCCAACCCTTCCGCACCCAGCAGCGACATATGAATCGTTGCGGCCGTCACGAGCAGCCCCTGATTCGTGCAGATGTTCGAAGTCGCTTTGCTACGGCGAATGTGCTGCTCGCGGGCTTGCAGCGTCAGCGTGAAGCCTGGCGTGCCATCGAGATCGACCGTACGCCCGATGATGCGGCCCGGCATTTGACGCACATGCTCCATGCGCGCCGTCAGAAAACCGAAATAAGGACCACCCGATGACAACGGCACACCCAGCGGCTGACCGTCGCCGACAACGATGTCGACCCCTTTGGCGCCCCACTCGCCCGGCGGCTTATAAATCGCAAGCGACAGCGGATTGACGACGGCAACGGCGAGCGCATTGTTCGCGTGCGCCCAATCGGTGATCGCATCGACGTCTTCGAGCTGACCGAAGAAATTCGGCTGTTGCACGACGACCGCAGTGATGTCCTGCCCGGCAAACGCTTCGAGCGCTGACTGGTGCGTCGTGCCTGCCTTCGGCTCATAGGGCAAGACCTCGAACTTGAGGTTCTGACCTTCGGTGATCGCTCGCGCGACCTGCAAGTACGTCGGATTGAGCGAAGCCGGCACGAGAATGCGCGCCGCCTTCGAGCGACGATGCGCGCGCACCGCCATCAAACAGGCTTCGGCCAGTGCCGAAGCTCCGTCGTACAGCGATGCGTTCGACACCTGCATGCCCGTGAGGCTCGCCATCATTGTTTGATATTCGTACAGCAACTGCAGCGTGCCTTGGCTCGCCTCCGCCTGATACGGCGTGTAGGCGCTGTAAAACTCACCTCGAGTCACGATCGCCCACACCGCAGCAGGAATGTGATGTTCGTATGCGCCCGCACCGATGAAATTCAGCGGTCGGCCATCCTGCTGAGCGCGCTGCTGCATCAGTCGCGCGACTTCCATCTCGCTCAGCGCCTCGGGAATACCGTCGAGCGCGCGGGTGCGCAGTGCGGCAGGAATTTCGTCGAACAATGTCTCGATGCTGGGCGCACCAATGGTCGCCAGCATCGACTCGATGTCGGATTGGGTGTGGGGAATGAAGGGCATTGTGTTGATGCTGCTGGTGATGGATGGACGGTGAGAGGTGGTGATGAGGTGAAAAGGTGATCAGGTGATCTGAGTCAGAAAAGCGGCTGTGCCGCGATCGGAAGGGTGAACGAGTGATCGAGCAATAAGTGGATTCGGCGACCCTCTGGCCGCGATCACCTGATCACTTCATCACCCGATCACCTGTTACCCGTCACTCCTTCTCGGCGACCTTCTCATACGCCGCCGCATCGAGGAGTTGCGCGAGTTCTTCCTGGTTCGCCGGCTTCACTTTGAACAACCAGCCTTGACCATAGGGATCTTGGTTCACGAGTTCCGGTGCACCGTTCAAGCTGTCGTTCGCGGCGATCACTTCGCCCGTCACGGGGCTATAGACGTCCGACGCGGCTTTCACCGATTCGACGACTGCGGCGGCCTCGCCTTTGGTGAGTGACTTGCCGACTTCAGGGACTTCGACGAACACCAGATCGCCCAAGGCGTCCTGCGCATGATCGGAGATTCCGATCGTGACGGTGCCGTCGCTTTCGAGGCGCGCCCATTCGTGGGATTCAGCGTATTTGAGGTCTGTCGGGATGGAGCTCATTGCGGATGACCTGCGGTGGTAACTATTGATGAGAGCAAGCAAGGTGATCTGGTGATCAAGTGATTCGGCGATCATGGCCAGAAGGATCCTCTCTGACCGCGATCACCAGATCACTGGATCATCTGATCACCTCATTTCAAACAAGGACCTTCCCGTTCCTCACGAAGGGATATTTGACGACGCGGGCGGGCAGCAACTTGCCACGAATGTCGATGTGCAGTTGATCACCGGCCGAAGTCGGCACACGGGCGAAGCCGATGGCACGCTCCATCGTTGGCGAGAACGTGCCGCTGGTCAGCTCACCTTCACCGCCGCCGGGCACGATGACTTTTTGATGGCTGCGCAACACGCCGCGATCTTCGAGAATCAATCCGACGAGTTTGCGCGCGATGCCCGCCTTGCGTTGTGCTTCGAGCGCGTCGCGCCCGATGAACGATCGATCCGCGGGATCGAAGGCAACGGTCCAGGTGAGACCGGCTTCAAGCGGCGAGACGTTTTCGTCCATGTCGTTGCCGTACAAATTCATGCCGGCTTCGAGCCGCAAGGTGTCGCGCGCGCCAAGACCGCATTCTTTGACGCCTGCCGCTTTCAAAGCGGCCCAGAACGCGCTGATCTCGCCAGCAGGCAGAGCAATCTCGAAGCCATCTTCGCCGGTGTATCCCGTACGAGAGACGAAGTACGGGCCCAATTCGCGACCTGAGAACGGCTTCAACTCCATCGCTGCTTGCGCGTGTTCGCCGAGCAGACTCGCGACCTTCGCGCGTGCATTCGGACCTTGTATTGCGACCATCGCAAGTTCGGTTCGCGGCTTCACCTCGACGCCAAACTCGCCGGCATGACGCTGCATCCACGCCATATCGGCTTCACGCCGACCCGCATTCACGACGATGCGAAAACGAGTCTCTTCAAGGAAATAAACGATGAGGTCGTCGATGACGCCGCCACGCTCGTTGAGCATGCAGCTATACAGTGCCCGACCGGATTCTTTGAGCTTTGCGACGTCGTTCGCGAGCAGATGGCGCAAAAACTCGCGTGCGCGCTCACCCGTGATATCGACGGTGAGCATGTGCGAAACATCGAACATGCCGGCATCGCGGCGCACTGCGTGGTGTTCTTCGATTTGCGAGCCGTAGTTGACGGGCATGTCCCAGCCGCCGAAATCGACCATGCGGGCGCCGGCAGCGACGTGCGTATCGAACAAGGGTGTTCGGGAAAGTGCATTGGAACCCATCGACCGCTCCACGAAGACAGCAAAATGGCGACACAAGACTGCTCTAAGTCTTGCGCCCCTCTGTCCTTCGACCTGAGAGATCCGGCACCACGGCTGGGCGCCTCTCCCCTTCGGTGGATCGCATGCGCGATCTCTCTCCAGAGTCCGTCGAGCGATGAGAACGAATCACGATTCGTTTCATCGCAAAGGTACGCCGTTCTTTTGCCTGAGCGTTTCCGGGCGGTTGCGCCTTCGGCGGCGAGCAGTGCTCGCTCTCTCCGGCCGCACCTCGAAGCCGCGTATTAAGCGTGGCTTGTGCGATGGGTGGCGTATGGTAGCCGAGGGCTCGCGAACTTGTAACGCGATTTTCGACAGTGCGCGCACGACGCGGCCGAGGCAGTTCTGTCTTGCGGTGAGAATGCGATGCGTGGTGCCCAGCGTCATGCACCACCTACACGTTTCATGGCCTCTTTCCCTGCAAATCGCGCATAAGACCCGCAATGTGCTCCCTCGCGGTAGAATGCCGGCCCGCTTCCAACCGCAGTGCTTATGTCCGCATTGACTCGCCGTCGCTCCATTCCCGTTCGCATCGGCGCCGTAACCGTCGGCGGCTCCGCGCCGATCGTCGTGCAATCGATGACGAACACCGACACGGCCGATATCGAAGCGACGACGCAGCAAGTGAAGGCGTTGGCGCGCGCCGGCTCCGAACTCGTGCGTGTGACCGTCAATACCGATGAAGCTGCGGCAGCAGTTCCGCATATTCGCGATCGGCTCGCGCGCGCAGGCGTGTTCGTGCCGATCGTCGGCGACTTTCATTTCAATGGTCACAAGCTGCTGAAAGCGCATCCCGCCTGCGCCGAAGCGCTGGCGAAATACCGCATCAATCCCGGCAATGTCGGCCGCGGCAGCAAACGCGATCCGCAATTCGCTGAAATGATCGAAGTCGCCTGCGCGAATACCAAACCGATTCGCATCGGCGTGAACTGGGGCAGTCTCGATCAGGATCTCCTCACCCGCCTCATGGATGAAAACTCGAAAGCGACGCAACCGCTCGATGCGAACGATGTCATGCGCGAGGCGCTCGTCGTCTCGGCGTTGGACTCCGCGCAACGCGCCGTGGAATTGGGCCTACCGCAAAACCACATCGTAATTTCGTGCAAGGTCAGTGGCGTACAGGATTTGATTGCGGTGTATCGCAACATGGCGCGGCGCTGCGATTACGCCCTGCACCTGGGATTGACCGAAGCCGGCATGGGATCGAAGGGTATCGTCGCCTCGACCGCCGGCATGGCGGTGCTGTTGCAGGAAGGCATTGGCGACACGATTCGCGTCTCGCTCACGCCAGAGCCGAACGGTGATCGCACGAATGAAGTGATCGTCGCCCAAGAGATCCTGCAGACGATGGGGCTGCGCTCGTTCATGCCGATGGTCGTCGCCTGCCCGGGCTGCGGGCGCACGACTTCGACGTATTTCCAGGAACTCGCACAAAAGATTCAAAGCCACATCCGCCATCAAATGCCGACGTGGCGCAAGCAATACGTCGGCGTCGAGGATATGACGGTGGCCGTGATGGGCTGCGTCGTAAATGGTCCCGGCGAGAGCAAGCACGCCAACATCGGCATCAGCTTGCCGGGGACTGGCGAACGCCCGGTCGCACCGGTTTATATCGACGGCGAGAAAGGCCCGACACTCAAAGGCGAACACATCGCTGAGGAGTTCCAGGCACTCGTCGAGACATACGTCGCGAAGACTTACGCAACGAGGTCATCGACATGAACGATCTGAGCCAAAAAAAGTGTGTTCCCTGCGAAGGCGGCGTCGATCCATTGACGCGTGAGCAGACCGCGAACCTGATGCGGCAGCTCGATTCGGAGTGGCGCGTTGCGGACGACGGCAAGCACATTGATCGCGAATGGAAGTTCCGTAACTTCTTTCACACGATGAGCTTCGTCAACGCCGTCGCTCATATCGCGAACGCCGAGGATCATCATCCTGATATGGAAGTGGGCTATGGCGCGTGTCGCATCAAGCTCACGACACACGCCATCGATGGGCTATCCGAGAACGACTTCATCGTCGCGGCAAAAATCGATCAGCTGCCGAAGACGTAGTTGCCGCGTAGCGCTCGAACCGCCGTTCAGAGTCGGAACAGCACGCTGAGCGTGAGCGATTCTACGTCGGCCTGCCCTAGCCCATTGCCCTTGCCGACATCATCGTAGCTTTGGAAATCGAGCCGCGCGGTCCAGCGCGATCCGATGTCGAGCTGCGTGCCGATGCCATAAAGAAATACTTCGGAGTCATAGGACTCGTTGAAGGTGCTGCCAGGGAAACGGCGCGTGACTTCCTGGTCGGCCATCAATCCCCCAGCGCGTAGATACACACTCCATTGATCCGTAATGGGCAGTTGACCGAGCAGCGACAACGCCACGCCGGTGGACTCCATTTTGGATCGGACCTCGACGGTCGTGATCTGCCCGATCGTGATCGACGGCCTGTATTCACGCAGCGTTCCGAAATCGTGATACGCCAGCTCAATGGCAAGATACGGAGAGAACCGGTAACCGACGAGCGCATTCCAGGTCGTCGCCTCATCGTCGGGACCCGGACCCCAGAACATCTCGACCGGCGTAGCGAATACGACGCCACCGGAGAAAGAAGGGGGTAAGGGTCCCCAGCCAGCGGCCGGTGGATTGAAAGAAAAATCGGGAACCGGCAACCCAGGCGTCCCGACCAGCATCGGCAGTCGGAGCGGTTCGAAATCGTAGGTCGCCTGTCCTGCCGACGCACCGAAATAGAAGCCATCGGCTGCACAAGCCGAACCCCATGCGCACGCGACCATCGTCGCGGCTGCCATTCGCGCCACTCTCATCGGATTCCTCCCTAATCTTCTTTCTTGGTCTTCTTTCTTGGTCTTCGTTCAGGCGACGGCGAGCGTCGCCGGATCCATGATCGGCCCGACCGGATGCTGGAATTCGCGCTTCGCGAATTCGACTCGTTCGGCCACAGACGCTGAGAAATTGGCCCGTTGCTCGCAAATCTGCAAGCGACGCAACAATCCTTGACGATTGGCGATCTGAATCGCGAGGCCCGGCCGCGCATTCAATTCGAGCACGAGCGGGCCGCGGTTGCCGTCCAGCACGATGTCGACACCGATGTAACCCAGGCCGGTGATTTCGTAACAGCGCGCGGAGATATCGAGGATCGTGTCCCATTCGGGAACTGCGAGCCCCGCAATCGGATGGGTCGTGTCGGGATGATGCGTGATGACATCGGATTCCATCACGCCATCGAGCGTGACGCCGGTGGCGATATCGATGCCGGCGCCGACCGCGCCTTGATGCAGATTGGCTTTGCCGTGCGAGACGCGCGTTGGCAAACGAACCATCGCCATGATCGGGTAACCGCGAAAGACGATGACGCGCACATCGGGCACGCCCTGGAAGCTCACCCGTTCGAACAGCGTCGAAAAATGCACCAACGCTTCGACGATGACGACATCGGGCACGCCGCCGAGACTGAACTGACCATTGATGGCGTTGGAAAGGTGATGCTCGATGGCATCGCGATCGAGCAGCGTGCCGCCAACGGTGCGGTAACGCGAACCGCTGCGCCCGGAGATCACGACGATGCCATCGCCTGCGCTGCCATGCGCCGGCTTCAATGCGAACTCATCGCGCCCGGAAACGATCTCTTGCAGCGTGCGGATATCGCGCTGCGTTTCGATCACGCCATATAGATCGGGAACGGCGATCCCCGCTTTCAATGCAAGCTGCTTCGTACGCAGCTTATCGTCAACCAATGGATATAGCCGGCGTGGATTGAAGCGCAGGATGTAGTCGCCGTTGCGGCGGTTGAGACCGAGCACTCCTTCACGGGCAAGATTGCGATAGCGGGAGAACATGGTCAGGGCGCGATCGCCCGAAAGCGCCGCAGCTCCAACAATCGATAACCGGTGTAGCGGCCCATCAGCAAGGTGGCGACGACTACGAGCAGGAGCAATTCAGGGAACACGAAGACCAAATGCTCGATCCAGGAGATGCCCATTACGACGTACGCCAGCGCCGCGACGACGAGGCTACCGACACCTTCCTGGATGGCTTCGGACGCACCACGCTCCTCCCATACGATCGACATGCGTTCGATCGTCATCGCGATGATCACCATCGGGAACAGCGCAATCGACAATGCCGGCTGCAGATCGAGCTTCTGACTCAAGACACTGATGCCGGCCATGAGAATCACAACGACCGTGAGCACGCACGTCAGCCGCGGCACGAGCAGTAGCCGTAATTTCTCCAGATAGAACCGGATCAGCAACCCCAGCGAGACGATGACGACGAAGAGCGTCAGGCCCCAAAGCAGCTGCGTTTCCCGAAACGCCAAAGCGACCAGAACCGGCATGAAGGTGCCAAAGGTTTTCACGCCAATGAAATTGCGCAACATCACGATGACGAGCGCACCGATCGGCACCATGAGCAACACCGCATACACGGATTGGGTGGCGATCGGCAGCGTGGACAGCGAGAAGTCCGCGATGTGCGAACCGACGCGTTCGGCTTTGCGCTCTGCGATCAGCATCGCATCAAACAAGTTCGGCTGCACCGCCAGCGCTACTTCGAGCCGCGAGCCGCCGTCGAGACCGGCCAAGCCTTCATTGCCTCGCCACCAAATGAGAAAGTCAGGCGGCAAGCCCTGCTGCAAAGTGACCGGATTGAAATACAGCCACTGCACGCCGTCGTGCACCTCGAGCAGGATATCCGGCTGGACGGTGCCGGAGCGATCGCGCAATGAAATCCCGTGCGCCACTCGGGACGGAACTTGAGCGCCCGCCAAGAGAATCGTCGCGAGTTCAGCACGCTGCACCGGCGTGGCGCGCCCATCGAGAAAAATGCCGATGTAGGGGTCGCTTTCACCTTGATTGATCCGTCGCAGCAGCTCGGTCGTGAAGCTAGCCACATCGGCGGATTGGCGTTGCACATCCTCGATCAACCCCAGCATCGCAAGCCGCGAGGGTTCATCGAGTTCCGGCCGCGGTGGAAACGGCGGTGTCGTATCTTCCACCAGGCGCCGCGGATCCTGATACACGAGTGCACGATAAAAAAGGGTCTGGCGTCCCGATGCCTCACGGATCGCCCATTGCGCTTCCCGGCCTTCCGGCGTCAGATGCGTGCTCACGCCGAAACCACGCGAAATGAAACTCTCATCGAGCACGGAGAAACCGGGAGTCAGTGTCGGCAATCGCAGCGTCGCTTTCACGGCGGCGGGACCCGGATCGAAACTGAGTACGGCTTCGACGTTCCACACCTGCCGCTGCTCGAGCGGACGCAGCGGATAATCCAGAACGCGTGCCTTGTAGACGAACAGCGCGAGGCTGATCGCGGTCAAGGCCGCAGCAAGAAAGAAGATGTGCCGATTCTTCATTGGGTGATCGGAAGCGTTGTGCGCATCCCGCGCCACGCGCCCCGATGGTTGGATGACCCTATCGATCGTTGACTTCGGATGGCTGGATTAAGCTCGTTGAGCCGCCAGAGACGCGACGAAGCCTAACGGGATCAACGAGGTGATGGAAGTGCAAGCCGCGGCACTTCGCCTGCGACGCCCATCGCACGACCGATCAGCGCGCGCTTTGCCATGGCGCTCTCATTTACTAAGCCGAGTCCGGTACGACGCACCCAACCCAGCGCCTCATTGGAATTACTGAACAGCCGGTTCAAACCATCGATCAAGCCGAGCGCGATGGCATTCTCGCTTTTGCGCCAGCGCTCGTAGCGTCGCAACACACGCAGTTCAGCAAGCGCCTCCGCGCGTCCGCTGGCCGCCAACTCCGCCGACAACGTCTGGACCAGCGCAGCACAATCGAGAAAACCCAGATTCACGCCCTGCCCCGCCAAGGGATGCACGGCATGCGCCGCATCACCGACGAGCACGAAACGCTCCCGGCAATACTGTTTGGCGTGGGTTAATGCGAGCGGAAAACTGCCGCGCGGACCGTCGATCGTCACCGCTCCCAGCACATGATCGAGCGCCGCCGCCACTTCGCGCCCCACCGCATCGATGTCCTGCGTGACAAGCGCTTGCGCATGCTCGGGCTTGGTCGACCACACGATGGAACTGCGTCCATCAGCAAGCGGCAGAAACGCAAGGGGCCCGTTAGGTTGAAAGCGTTGCCACGCGGTGTGCCGATGCGGCGTCTCCGTACGCACGTGCGTGACGAATGCATGTTGCTCGTACGGCCAACCGACCGTTTCGATTCCCACCAATTGACGGCTCGCCGACTTTGCACCATCGGCACCGACGATGAGCGCTGCCGTCACCTGCCGTCCATCACCCAAGGTGGCGACTGCATGGTCCGCCTCGAACGCCAACCCGAGTAATGTCGCGCGCAGCAAAGTCACCCGCGAGGTAAACATGGGCGCCGAATAGATAGCCCATTGCACGCGGCGGTTCTCGACGATGTGCCCGAGATTCGGCTCGCTCGTCTCGCTCGCTGAAAAGCGAATCGCGCCTGAGCCGAAGGGCTTGCCGCCCGCATCCCAAACGATCATGTCCGAGTACGGCGCGCGATACGCATCGGGAATCAAAGGCCAGGCCCCGAAGGATTCGAGAACGTGCTGCGAGCCACGCGAGACGGCGGAGACGCGTAGATCAATCTGAGCGTCGGGCGCTTGTCCCGGTGGATTCGCATCGAGCAATGCGATCCGCAGGCGCCCGAGCTCACGGTCGTTCGCCGCCGCTGCCGCAAGACAGGCGCCGACCATGCCACCGCCAATGATCAACAAATCGAAGTCGGTGCGCGCCGCCGAGCGATTCATGGCAACACCAGCGGCGCACCGCGCGCCAAGCGTGGAATGCGACCGGCCGCTCCCAAGGAGAGTTGTGACATCGCATCTTTGGCAGTCGGCATCAGATCGAACGCGAGCAAGCCGACATTGCGCAGCAACTTCGCAGGCCCGAACGGCTGCGTGAAGAGCCGTACGAGGCCATCGGTGAAACGCACGATGTTGCCGCGATCGGCGCTGCGCCAATCGCGATAGCGTTGCAATAACAATCCATCGCCGGCGTCGAAGGCTGCGGCACTCGCGCGCGCGTCGGCCAACACCTCAGCGAGGCTTGCGGCATCGCGCAGCCCGAGATTGAACCCTTGGCCGGCAATCGGATGCAGCGCTTGAGCCGCGTTACCGACGACGGCGAGCCGCTCTGCAACGTGCGCGTCGGCGCGTGTGAGCGACAGCGGATAGGCGTGGCGCTTACCGACGCGTGTGAAACGCCCCAACCTTAGACCGAATTCGTTTTGCAGCCGCGCCACGAAGTCCTCATCGCCAAGCGCCATCGCCTCATCGGCAGCCTCGGGTGCGAGTGTCCACACCACGCCGCATCGGCCATCCGAGATCGGCAACAACGCGATCGGACCCGACGGCGTGAAGCGTTCGTAGGCCACGTAGTCGTGGAAGCGCTGCGTCAGCACGTTGGTCACGATGGCTGTCTGGCCGTAATCCCATGTCGAGGCTTGGATACCCACTGCCTCGCGTGCGACGGAGCGGGCGCCATCGGCGGCGACGACGAGTTGCGCAGTGAGTGTTTCCGTCTCGCCGCTGCGCTCGAACGTGACGATGCGACCGCCGTCTGCTGCCTGCAGATTCGTCACGCGCGCCGGCGCAATGACTTCGATGTTGGGTGATTGCAGGCGCTGCCATAAGGCCGCGCCCATGACGCGATTGACGACGACGTGACCGAGCTGT
>CAZIXV010000029.1:0-21281 GCA_964543105.1 uncultured Steroidobacteraceae bacterium | reverse complement strand
ACATCATCACGATCGAAGATCCGATCGAGTTTCTGCATTCCAACAAGAAGTCGATCATCAACCAGCGCGAAGTGGGTTTGGATACGAAGTCTTATGCGCGTGCGCTGCGCAGCGCCATGCGTGCGGCGCCCGATGTGTTGCTGATCGGCGAGATCCGCGATCGCGAGACGATGGAGTCGGCGATCATGCTTGCGGGTACGGGCCATTTGGTGCTCGCAACGCTGCACGCGAACAACGCCGCGGAAACGCTCGATCGCATCATCAACATGTTTCCCTTGGATCAGCACACGCAGATCTTCCTGGATTTGTCGCAATACTTGCGAGCCATCATGGCGCAGCGTCTCGTGCCCGGTAAGAACAAGCGGCGCGTGGCGGCCGTCGAACTTTTGATCAATACGCCGCACGTGCAGGAATTGATCAAGAAGGGCGATGTGATCGGCGCGAAAGAAGCGCTGCGCACGAGTTCCGAGAAAGGGATGCAGCACTTCGATACCGCGCTGTACGAGCTGTACAAAGCCGGTCGCATCACGATGGAAGATGCGCTCAACTACGCCGATTCGCGCACCAATCTCGAGGCGAAGATCAACTTCGGATAGGCCTTGAGTGTTGCGAGCCCCGAGCCCTCACCTAAGCTGCCGCCGCTCCTGCACATTGCGGACGATGGTGGCGAGTACGGCCATGCGGACCGCAACGCCATTTGCGACCTGCCGCTGAATGACTGACTGCGGCCCATCGGCCACGTCCCCCGCGATTTCGACATCGCGGTTCATCGGCCCCGGATGCATCACGAGCGCTTCCGGATGTGCTTTGCGCACGCGCTCGGTGGTGATGCCGAAGGTGCGGTGATAAGCCGTCTCGTCCGGAATCTGCGCGCTTGCGAAACGCTCGCGTTGAATGCGCAGCGCCATCACGACATCCACGCCTTCAATCGCGCGATCGATGTCATCAAAGCGTGTCGCGCCTGCAAATTCACTCGCTTCGGGCATCAAATCCTCGGGCGCCGCTATGCGCAGTTCCTTGACGCCAAGCGCAGTGAACACCTGCCATGCCGAGCGTGCGACGCGCGAATGCGAAATATCGCCGGCAATCAACACCCGTAAGTCTTCGAAGTTCGGCTTTACCTGCCGCACGGTCAAGGCATCGAGCAGCCCTTGCGTCGGATGCGAAACGTGCGCTTCACCGGCGTTCAAAATGCACACGTGCGGCGCGACGTGCTGCGCGACGTACGCGGGAAGATCCGGCTCTGCATCGCGCATGATCAGAATGTCCGCTGCCATGGCTTGCAAGGTATAGATCGTGTCGAGCACGGTTTCGCCCTTGGCGCGTGATGAGGATTGCATGTCGAGATTGACGACATCTGCGCCGAGGCGGCGCGCGGCCAGTTCGAACGAGACGCGGGTGCGTGTACTGGGCTCGAAGAAGAGATTGGCGACCGTGTGGCCGGCGAGACTCTGATCGCGTGCGGGGAGATTGCCCGGCGCCCGCACATAAAACTGTGCGAGGTCGAGCAAGCTATTGAGTTCATCGCGGCTCAAGCCCTGTAGCGTGATGAGATGCCGCAGGCGGCCCTCGTCGTCGCGCTGGACGTTCGCGCTCGCGAGTGAGGCGGCAGGGGTCGAATCGGTGCTCAAGCTGTGTCCTCGATATGTCATGGCCGCTCGAGTGGCTCGGCGGCGGCGGGATTGTCGAACCAACGCTCCAGAACGATTTTTGCGGCTGTCATGTCGACATCACCGTGGGTCAGGCGGCGGCGCTTCAGGCCGCTCGCCCGTGCATCGCGCAGTTCCGCCGCAGCTTCCCGTGAGCTCAGTCGTTCATCCATCAAACACGCGGGTAAACCAAAACGCGTATGCAGCTCGCGCGCGAACGCGCGCGATGCATCGGTCAGGAGGGTGGCAGTGCCGTCCATATTATAGGGAACGCCTACGACGAACTGGCTCGGCTGGTATTCGTGCACGAGCTTCTGGATCGCCGCCCAAGGCGTTCCGCTCGTGCGCTCGAGTGTTTTCAGTTCGCGTGCAGTGCGCGTGAGGGTATCGCCGCGTGCAATACCGATGCGGCGCGTACCGAAATCGAAGGAGAAAATGATTTGCGGGGCGCTTGGCGTAACCACTGCGCCTAACCTGTCGAGCTATGCATGCCCTACGTGCGGGCTGATCGTCGCCACGTCGATGCCGAGTAGGCGGCCGGCCGCCTGCCAGCGTTGCTCGAATGGGATGGTGAACAGGATGTCTTCGTCGCACGGCACGGTGAGCCAAGCGTTTTGTGCGATTTCGGCTTCGAGTTGTCCAGCGCCCCAGCCGGCGTAACCGAGCGCCACGAGCGCGGTGGTCGGCCCGGTGCCTTGGGCCATGGCGTTCAGGATGTCGGGCGAAGTCGTCACTTGAATACTGGATGAGACGCGGCGCGTGTGCTCCCACTCGCCGCCGACGCGGTGGATGACGAAGCCGCGATCGGCCTGCACCGGGCCGCCGTGCATCACGGGCTGCGTGGCGCTGGCGGCCGGCGCCATTGGCATTTTCAACTGCTCGAACACATCAGCCAGCTGCATCTGCAGTGGACGATTGACGACGATGCCAAGCGCGCCTTCGTGGTTGTGCTCCCAAATGAAGGTGACGGTATGCGCGAAGTTCGCATCCGTCATCGCAGGCATCGCGACCAGGAATTGATTCGTGAGGTAACCGGGATCAGACATGCGGACCAGTATCCGGCCCAAGCGCGGAGGGCTCAAGGGGTTTGTCACAGCGACGGCAAACGGGCGACGGGCGACGCGCAAACAGGCTACGGGCTACAGGCTACAGCCAGAAGCAGATCGCCGGTTGACGCGGAAGGTAAGGGCTGTCGGGCTGGGCTGCGGGCCAGAGAAGTAAGTGGTGGTCTTCTTATTCTGGCCGTCGCCTGTAGCCCGTGGCCTGTAGCCCAACTACCTGCTCGCCGGCACGGTCAACGTTCCTTGTCCGATGCCGCCGTCGAGGAATTGCCATTCGTAGGCGAAGCGCAGTTCGTCGTATTGCTTGCGTAGCTCGGCGGGGAAGGGGTCGAACGGGGAGGCGAGTCGTAGGATCGATTGCGCGGCCTGGTCCAGGTCTTTCCGGCCGCTCGAGCGGCGCACGATGCTGCTTTTCAAGGTGCCGTCCGCGGCGATGGCGACCTCGAGGACGGGATTGCCGGTGGCGGCGTCGCGGCCGCGGGCAATTTGCGGGAAGTTCATGGTGCCCAGTCGCTCGATCTTCCGGCGCCAAGCATCGAGATACGGCGCAACCTTCGATTCGCGCGTGTTGGGGATGACTTCGTATTGGCCGTCTTCGCGTCCGCGCAGGCGCAGCATATTGTCGGTGGCGCTGGTCGCAATGGGGCTCGGCGCGGTCTGCGCTAACGCGCGCGGCGCTTCGGCCGTTTGCGCGGGACGATCCTCGCCGCTGCGAAAGGCCACCTCGGTGCGATCCGAACGGCTGCTGATGTACTCCGTCGCGCGCTCACCCATGACCGCCTCGCGATACTCGGCGCCGTTGCCGTCGGGCACGCCCTCTTGGCTTGTCGGAACGGGCGAAGACGCCGGGTTGGCAGCGCGCACGCGCTCGCGCGTCGTGCCGGTGCCGACTTGATTGCGTTGCGCCAGGTATTGAGCGGTGGGATTGTCGGCAGCCTTAACATCCGGGCCCGTGAGGATCAGCACTTCGAGCGTGGGCGTCGGTGAACGCGAGGCGAGCGGCGCAGCGAACGTCACGCCCAGAATCACGATGCCGTGAAACAGCGCCGCAAGAAACAGCGTCGTCGTCAGGCGATCCTTGACGGGAGTACTGCCCGCCGAGGCGTCCAGCGATAAGCCGAGTTCGTTGGCCTGTGAAGTCATGAGTCAGCTGTTGGCGGTTAGCGGTTGATGGATAGTGTCCGCTAGCGGTGAGTCGTCGGATAGGTGGCAAGCGCTGCAGGATGCGATGAGGTGCAACCGCTAGGCGCTAGCCGCTAGCCGCTTCTGGATCGCGTCCATCAGCAGCCCGGCGATGTCCGTTTCGAACTGCCGGTCCAATTCACGCACGCCGGTGGGGCTCGTGACGTTGATTTCTGTCACGTACCCGCCGATCACATCCAACCCAACGAACAACATGCCGCGCTCGCGCAGCGTCGGCCCGATTTCGCTGACGAGCCAGCGATCGCGATCGGTGAGTTCGCGGCCCAACCCTTTCGCGCCGGCTGCCAGGTTTCCGCGGTTGTCGGTATCAGTGGGAATGCGTGCCAGCGCATACGGTGCCGCCTCGCCATCGACGATGAGCACCCGCGAGTCGCCGGTCGAGACGATCTCAGGGAGGTACTTCTGCACGATGGCGTAGCGCGTGCCGTAGTCGGTCAGCGTTTCGAAAATGACGTTCGTGTTCTTGTCGCCGCGATCGACGACGAAGATCGATTTTCCGCCCATGCCGTCGAGCGGTTTGCAGACGATGCGCTGATGCTCTTTCAAGAACGCATGCATGTCGCGCATGTCACGTGTGATCAAGGTAGGCGCACAGCATTGCGGAAACCATGCGGTGAACACCTTCTCATTCATGTCGCGCAAACCCTGAGGCCGATTGACCACCAGGGCGCCTTCGATCTCAGCGCGTTCGAGAATGTACGTCGTGTAGATGAACTCCATGTCGAAAGGCGGATCCTTGCGCATCAGGATCGCGTCGAATTCGCTCAGGCGGACGACCTTCGGTTGGTCGAGTTCGAACCAATCGGTCATGTGGTCGCGCACCTGCACCGGGCGTACTCGCCCGAACGCCGCGCCGTCTGCGAGCCATAGATCGCGCTGCTCGGCATACCACAGCGTCCAGCCGCGCGCTTGCGCCGCAAGCATCATGGCGAGTGTGGTGTCCTTCGCCGGCTTGATCGATTCGATGGGATCCATGACGACGAGGATTTGAATGGGCATGTGGGCAGCTCTGTGATTCGAAAGTTGACGGTCGATCGAGAAAACGTGCAGCACTGCGCGATGCGTGTTGCGATGGATCGTAAGGCTCCGCGGCCAAACCTCTGGGCTGTCAACCGCCAACGGTCACCGTCGAGCGGTTACCGCCAACTGGTTAACAGCAGTGCGTGTGACGCGCTTCATACTATAGGCACGTCGCCAATGGCAGCCCCATAACCAATATGTTAAAAGTTTCGGCCATTGCGCAAGTGCCAGGATTTACGCGGAATTTACGAGCTGGGAGCCGTCGCGCGAACCTTGCGAACGTGGACGGATGCTCGAGAGGAAACATCGGATGGAGAACTTAGCGACGAGCAACGGCGCCCGTTTGGCAGGGCTCAAAGTGCTCGTGATCGATGATAGTAAGACGATCCGCCGCACGGCCGAGACGCTGCTTGCGAAGGAAGGTTGTGAGGTCTTTACTGCGGTCGACGGCTTCGATGCCCTATCGAAGATCGCCGATCACCAGCCCGATATCGTTTTCGTCGACATCATGATGCCGCGCCTCGACGGTTATCAGACCTGCTCCCTGATCAAGCACAACAAAGTATTTCGTTCGATTCCCGTGATCATGCTGTCGAGCAAGGATGGCTTGTTCGATCGCGCGCGTGGTCGCATCGTCGGCTCCGAACATTACCTGACGAAGCCGTTCACGAAAGACGAATTGTTGAATGCGATCGAAACCCATGTCGGACAACCGGTTCGCTAGCACATGCCTGGACACGCGCTATCTGCCAGCTCGGAGCAAGGTATGGCACTGATCCTCATCGTCGATGACTCGCCCACGGAAGTGCATGTCATGCAGAAGGCTCTGGAGCGTCACGGCTACCAGACGGCCTGCGCAGGCGACGGCGCCGAAGCCATCCGTAAAGCGAAAGAAATGAAGCCCGATTTGATCTTCATGGATGTCGTCATGCCTGGCGTGAACGGCTTTCAGGCGACGCGCAAGCTGGCGTCCGATCCGGACACCAAGTCGATTCCCGTGATCATGGTGACTTCGAAAGATCAGGAAACCGATCGTATCTGGGGCATGCGGCAAGGAGCGATCGACTATCTCGTCAAGCCGGTTTCGATGGACAAGCTCATCGAAAAAGCTCAAGCCGCGTTGGCAGGCTGACGGAAATCACGATGACGAGCGTTGCAGAACTCAAGTCTTTACGCGACAAGCCGTTTGAGTTGCTGCAGCAGATCGAGCAACTCGCGCGCGCTGCGCTGACCGGACAAGGTCGTGATGCGGCAAGTGAGCGTGAGTGGGTCGGCGTTGCTTTTCGGCTCGGCTCGGAGAGTTTCATGGTGGCCCGAGAGGAGACGCGTGAAGTGTTGGGTTATCCCAGCGTTCTGACGCGCGTTCCAGGGGCCAAGACTTGGATCCGGGGGCTGGCAAACGTGCGCGGCACCTTGCTGCCGGTCGTGGATTTGCGTGCCTTTCTCGGCGGCGGAACGACGGGCACGGGCCGCAGTTCGCGAGTGCTGGTGGCGAACCATCGGGAGGTGCCGGCCGGGTTGCTAGTCGATGAAGTGCTCGGCTTTCGACGCTTCTCCGATGGTGAGTTCTCGGCGCTGGTGCCGCCGACGATCATGCGTTGCGAGCGCTACTTGGCGGGTGCATTTCGTCGCGGTGCGGAGGGTTGGCCGGTGTTCAGTCTGCGTTCGCTGCTCGAAAGTCCTGAATTCTTACAAGCTGCCGCCTCCTGACGCGGCGAAACGGAAATACGGTCGTGGGTCACAATTTTTTCAGCATTGGCAAGCGCACGCGTGACAACGCGCGAGCAAGCGATGCGCCGCTGCTGATGCGCGAGAACTGCCATCGCGGAGATCGCCATGGCTGCTAACCCGTCTGCCCAGACCTTCGGCGTGAAGTTCTTGCCGGTGCTGATTGCGATTGCACTCGTGAGTGTGACCGCTGCCGCCGTTCTGTATTTCTTCAGCACGCGCGACAGCACCGCTGGCGCCGACCAGGTACGACAAGTCAACGAGTTCGTGGCGTTGTCGCAAAAGATCCCGGCCCAAGCGACCAGCGCGCTGTCCGGCAACACCGAAGCATTCAACACCCTTGCGACCACACGTCAGCAATTCGGGCGCGTCGCCGCCGCGATGGGTCCTGAAGCCGTCAATCTGAATGCCTCGACCGAATTGCTCAAGCACACGCAAACGATCCTGGGCGCGCGTGAATCTGCGCTAGCAGTGCAGAAAGCCTCCACTGAAATTTCACCGACGTTGCAGCAGTTGTTGCAGGGCCTTGGCAATGTCGTCGGTGCGCTGGGTGCAGATAACGTCGAGGCGATGACGCGTCATCTCGAGCGTTTCGAGATGACCGGCCTGCGTCTACAGCAAGACATCGAAGCGTTGAAGGGCGGTGTGGGCGACACCAAGCAGATCGCGCAGCGTCTCGCTGACGGCGTGGACTACATGAATCAGGTCATTGGCGGCCTGAGCGGACAGGACGCCGTGCTTGGACTGCCGCTCGTCGACAGCGCCGATGGTCAGGCGCGACTCAAACAGATCACTGCATTGTTTGGTCAGCTGAGCGCCAGTGTGCGTTCGGCCATCAGTTCCGCGGACAGCATTCGCGCCGCGCGCGAGGCGAATACCGCACTTGCGGCGAGCGCCGAGCAGATCTTTGCGCATTATCAGAATGCACTCGGCATGGTGGGCGGTGCGCGTGATGTGCTTGCGAGCAAGGCAGTGATCGGCGGGCTGTTCGGCATCGCGTTACTGTCACTCGTGCTGCTCGCCGTGCTGCAGAAATCGAGCGGCAATCTGCGCAAGAGCCTCGAGCTGCAGTCGAACAAGAACGAACGCAACCAGGAAGCGATTCTGCGTCTGCTCGATGAACTATCCAGCCTTGCAGACGGCGATCTGACAGTGCAAGCGACGGTGACGGAAGACATTACCGGCGCGATTGCGGACTCGATCAACTATGCGATCGAAGCACTACGCGAACTCGTCGCGACGATCAATGACTCGGCGATCACGCTCGATGGCGCAGTGAAACAGACGCAATCCTCGGCGGGCCATCTCGCCAAGGCGTCAGTGGCGCAGTCGAAACAAATTGCGCTGGCTTCCGAATCCGTCGCCGCAATGGCGGCTTCAACGGAAGAAGTCTCGGGGAATGCGGAGCGCTCATCCGACGTCGCGCGGCATTCCGTCGATGTGGCGCACAAGGGTGGTGATGCTGTGCGGCGCACGATCGACGGCATGAACGCCATCCGCGAGACGATCCAAGAGACCTCCAAGCGCATCAAGCGCCTGGGCGAGAGCTCGCAGGAGATCGGCAACATCGTCGAACTCATCAACGATATCGCCGAGCAAACCAACATCCTCGCGCTCAATGCTTCCATTCAGGCGTCGATGGCGGGCGAAGCCGGGCGTGGTTTCGCAGTCGTTGCCGACGAAGTGCAGCGCCTCGCGGAGCGCGCGGCAACCGCGACCAAGCAGATCGAAGTGCTGGTGCGGACGATTCAAGCCGATACGAACGAAGCCGTCGTCTCGATGGAGCGCAGCACGACCGACGTCGTGGGCGGCGCGCTGCTCGCCGAGAACGCGGGTGCCGCGCTCGAGGAAATCGAGCAGGTGTCGAATCAGATTGCGAGCCTCGTGCAAAACATCTCTGCCAGCGCGCGTCAGCAGGCATCGGCGGCGCAGAACATCTCGCGCAACATGCAAGTGCTGCGTGAAATCAGCTCGCAAGCGGCGGAAAACTCCGCGTCCACCTCCAACTCCGTCGGCAAGTTGGCGGAACTGTCGAGTGGATTGCGTAAATCTGTGGCCGGTTTCCGGCTCCCCAACGCTGCTTCCGGTAAGACGGAATTGTTGACCGACCCTGGGCGCATGGCGGCGCAACCGCCGCCTGCATCGACGCCTCAACCCGCACCGAAGAAAGTCAGCGGGCTGGCGGGCTGATGGCAAGCGCGCCCCACGTCTTCGACGAGGCTCACTGATTCATGGCCGAGGTCTCATCACAAACGCTGCATATCGTCGCGCGCGAGCTCGCAAGCGAGCTCAATGAAGCTCGTGCGGCGCTCGAGACTTTCGGCGAGCAGCAAGACAATCTGCCGCTGCTGCGCAAATGCGCGGAGCACCTGCATTCCGTGCATGGCGCGTTGCGCATCGCCGAGGTGTATGGCGCGGCGCTCCTGGCCGAGGAGATGGGTCAGGTCACCCGCTACTTGATCGAGAACTTCGCCGAGAAGCGTCATCTGGCCGAAGGCCTCGATGCGCTGATGCGTGCGATGGTGCAGCTGCCGACTTATCTGGAACGCGTGATGAGTGGCGGGCGCGACATGGCGCTCGTGTTGTTGCCGCTGTTGAATGATCTACGTGCAGTGCGCGGGCATGCGCTGTTATCCGAAGGCACGCTGCTGCTGTTGAACCTGAGTTCGGATCAACAGGCGAATCCGGTGCCTGCAGCGCCTGGTGAAAGCGGGCTGACGGTGGCGCAATGGGCGCGCAAGCTGCGTACGCGCTTTCAGCTCGGCCTGCTCGGTTGGATCAAGGGTGAGCGCGTCGAACAAAATCTCGAAGTTCTCTCGCGAACCGCTGAGAAGATGGAGCAGATCGCGACGACGCAGCCGCTGTTTCAGCTGTGGTGGGTCGTCGGCGCAGTGCTCGAAGCCTTGCGCGAGGGTGGGCTCGAAGGCACGGCGTCGATCAAGCGGCTGCTTGGCCAAGCTGATCGCGACCTGAAGCGCTTGTATGAACAAGGCGAGGCGCGCTATGCGGATGCGCCATCGCTCGAGCTACTCAACAATCTTCTTTATTACGTCGCTCGCGCGCGCAGCTCCGGCGCACGTGTCGCGGCGGTGCGCGCCTCGTTCCGCTTGGGTGAACTGTTGCCGGTGGACGATCGCGTCGAGCAGGCGCGCGAGAGTCTCTCGGCGCCGTCCGTCAAATTGATGAAGACGGTCGCGGCCGCCATCAAGGAAGACTTGGGTCGCGTCAAAGATGCGCTCGATATTTTCGTGCGCCAGGGCAGCACGCAGATCGAGACGCTCGCGCCGCAGCTCGAGTTGCTCAAGAAGATCGCCGACACATTGGGCGTGCTGGGACTCGGCGAATTGCGCGACAAGGTGCAAGGCGAAACGAGCGAGCTGCAGACGATCGTCGAGCAGAATGCACCGGTCGATGAAACCGCGTTGCTGCGGATGGCGGCAACGCTCATCAAGGTCGAAGACAGCCTCGATGAACAGCTCGTCGGCATGATCATCCCGACCGACGACCCGGCGCCCGCAGCGGCACCCACCAGCAGCGACGATATCGAGTTCCGGCAAGTCACCGAAGCCGTATTGCGCGAATGCATCGTCAACATGGCGCGCATCAAAGAAGCAATCGCGCTTTCGATGGAGCGGCCGCGTGAGGCGCAGGCGATCGAGCAGATTCCATCGCTCGTGCGTGGTATCACGGCCGGTCTTTTGATGCTGAACAAACCGCGCGTCGTCGAGGTCATGGACGGCATCGACAAGGCGTTACAGCAGTTCATGCGCTCCGACGGACTCACTCTGCCGCCGGAAGCGGTAGATCGACTCGCCGATGCGATCGTGGCCGTCGAGTACTACATGGAAACCCTGCAGGCCGGCCGCACGGACCCTTGGTACATGCTCGACAACGCGGATGCGTGCCTGCGCTACCTTGCTGAAACACAGCCGGTGCCGCGTCTCGAAGACAGGCTGGGCGGCGATCACACCCGTACGATCGTGATCGAGCCGCATGCACAGACGATTGCGGCGCCGACGCAGCATGAGTCCACCGCGGTGCTCGATCGTCAGCCCATCAGTTCGACGACGCAGACGCAGGTCGCCATCACGCAAACGGCGCCTGCGGTACCGGCAACGCCAACGACGCCTGCGCCTGAGCCGCCCCCTGCAGTGGCGCCGACCGACGGGCCGATCGATCCGGAGTTCCTCGAGCTATTCATCGAGGAAGCGAAGGACGAAATCGAACGACTCCGCGAGTACTTCCCGCGCTGGGACGAGAATCCGCAGGATCAGGATGCGCTCACGCATGTGCGCCGTTCATTCCACACGCTGAAGGGCAGCGGCCGCATGGTCGGTGCGCAGCTCATCGGCGAGTTCGCATGGGCAATCGAGAACTTGCTCAATCGCGTCATCAACAAGACGCTCGAGCGCACGCCCGACATCATGGCGTTGCTGCGCGAGGCCGTGGCCGCCGTACCCGAACTCGTCGAGCAACTCGAAACCGGGCGCAATCCGAACATCGACGTCGTCAAGACGATCACGCAAGCGCATCAATTGGCGGGTGGCAAGCCGGCCGGCGCGCCGACCCCGGGCGCGAGCTACAGCGCACCGCCGCCGCGCGCGACGCCTGCGCCCGTTGCCCCTGCACCCGAGCCGCCGATGCTGACGGCGACTTCCATCGTCGAGCCGATCGACGTACGGCCGGCTGCGGCTCAACCTGCCGACGCCGAATCGCCTGAGGACGCAGAAAAAAAAACAGCGACGGTGCCGTTGATCACCGACGCGATCACGGAATCACAAGAACCGGGCGAAGCGCCGATGGATCCGGTGTTACACGAAATCTACGCCAAAGAAACCGCGGGCCATCTCGCCACCATTCGTGAATTCATCGCGAGCTGCGAGCTCATCGGTGCGCCGTATCCCATCACCGAAGATTTGCATCGCTCATGTCACACCTTGAGCGGCACGGCGAAGACCGCCGGCGCGCGTCATGGAATCAAGGTTACAGAGCCGCTCAATCGTTACATCCGCAAACTCTACGACAACTCTGTCTCGATGCCCGAGCAGGGGCTGCGCGTCTTGCAGGATGCCGTCAACGCGATTCAGCAAGTCATCGATCACATCGATGCCGATACCGGGTTCTTCGCCTCGCACGAACATGTCATCGCGCGCTTGAACGAACTCGATCACGCGCTCGATGCCGAGATATCACGACTTGCTGAGACGCTGGATGTCGGCAGCGCCATGCTCGCCGAAGACGGTATGAGCGATGACGCCGACGTCGATACGCGTGAAGACATTGGCGGTGCGACGAACGTTTTCGAGCCCGAAGATTTTCCGGCGCCTGCGCCGCTTGCGAACACGACGGACGATGCGGGCGATGATGTCATCGAACTCGACCCCGTCGATCCGCGCATGTTCGAGATGATGAACTGGAGCTTTGAGCACTTACCGCAATCCGAAGCACCGCAGCAGACTCAATCGCAGGCGCTCGACACCGCAGCTGCACCAGCCGAAAACGAAGAGATCATTCTCGAGGATCCGAGTGAGATTCCCTCCGCGGCGGGCGATGCGGACCCGGCACATGAAGCCACCGTGACGCAGCGTGCGCTCAAGGCGCCGGATGAGCACGACTCATCGAGTGAGTTTGAGGCCGAAAACGCAGCGCCCGAGGCCGAGTTCGAGGCGCCCGTGCTGCCGGAAGATCCGGCGACGCAACCGGTCTTTCTGGAAGGCCATGCCGATGACGTGAAGACCGTTCGGAGCTTGAAGTTCGTGGCCGTCGAGGATGAGTCCTGGCCGGTCGATGCGGCACTGCTCGAACAAGCCTTCGCGGATATGCCAGCGGACGACGCGGCGCCTGAGCCGACGAATATTCAGCCCGCGTTGTCGCCGGAAGCGCTTGCCGCGGCTGGATTCGATGCACTCGAGGGCGAGCCGGAAGAGATCATTCTGACAACGCCGGAAGAAGAAGCGTCCGACGAACCCACAGAAGCCTCAGAGCATCCATCGCACGCCGTGGATGAATCTGGCGTTCAATCGACCCCAGCATTCGATACGAGCCACGCGTCGATCGAAATCGAAATGATCGACCTTGCGACGCCTGCGGTCGCGACAGAGCCGGCAGACGATGCGCCGAGCGAGTCGCCCAGCGAGTCGCCCGTCGATGCGAGCGCGGAAATCGAAATCGCTGCGCCTGAAATGGAAGCAATCGATACGGAATGGGCCGACGCCGAATCGATCGAAGCCGGAATCGAATCGAGTGAGCTCGACGGGGTGCCGCTCGACACCGACGAGAGTGAAGCCAGCCCGGCCGAGGTAACGGAAATCGAAGCGCGGCTTGAAGAACCGCCAGCGCAAGCACCTGAACAAGAAGCGACGCTGAACGAAGCGCCGGCTGCATCAGCGGCTCCGATCGTCGAGCCAGACCCAGTGCAAGCCGAGCAAGCAGTTTCCGCTCCTGCGTCGTTCGCAGACACGCCAGAGATGGACGACGACTTCGATCCCGATATCGCAGCGATCTTCACCGAAGAGGCGAGCGAGTTACTGGAAACCGCCGAAACCTCGCTCGGTTCATGGCTGCGCGATCGCAACAACGCCGCGCTGGTGTTCGAATTGAAGCGTGTCGTGCATACGCTCAAGGGCGGCGCACGCATGGCGGGTCTGCGCGCCATGGGCGATTTGAGCCACGAACTCGAAACGCTCATGGGGCTCGTCGAAGCCGGCCAGGTACCGGCTGAGCCAGAAGTGTTCGATGTGCTGCAGGCGAGCCTCGATGAGCTGCACAGCATGCGCGATGTCGTCGCGAGCGGCGGTCGCTGCGCGCAGGCGACAACGCTGCTTGCACAAATTCGTGCGCTCTCGGGCCAAGGCTCAGCGGTCGAGGACAGTGCGCCAGCCGAGGTTGCACCTGATGTAGCAGAAGCCTCTGCTGCTGCGCCCGAAGCGACTGCGAACGAACCGATCGAGATCGAAGCGTCTGCCGACGACGGCTCGCCCACTGCGTCGGTGCCCACGCTCAGCGAGTCGGTGGTTGAAGAAGCTGAGGCGCCCGCGCCCACGGTCGATGATGCAGCGGATGCCGCTGCAATCAGCGATGAGATCGAAGTGGAATTCGGTGCGGATGAACTGGGCGCCGCGGCACCGCGCGCCTCGCTCGATCTCAAGGATTCGCCAAAGATCACGATCGAGCCACAAGAGACGGCGCTGGACGTCGCGGCGCAGACGCCAGAACTGCCGCCCGATGCACCTGAGTCGACTGCCGAGCCGCAACCGGCGCCTGCATTGCCGCCGGGCCGCGAACCGCTCGCCCAAGAGCGCCAGGAGTTCGCGCGCGTCGACGCCGATCTGCTCGACACGCTGCTGAACAATGCCGGTGAAGTGAGCATCTTCCGTTCGCGTCTGGAGCAGCAGGTGAGCTCGATCGAGTTCAACCTGGCCGAACTCGGCCGCACCGTAACGCGCTTGAAAGAGCAGCTGCGCAAGATCGAGCTGGAAACAGAAGCGCAGATTCTGCATCGCCACCAGGATGAACATCCGAATCGCGCCGACTTCGATCCGCTCGAACTCGATCGCTATTCCACGCTGCAACAGCTCACCCGCGCCTTTGCCGAGTCGGTGAGCGACGTCGGCAGCATCGAAGGTTTGCTCGAGAATCTCACGCGCGAAGCGCAGAACCTGTTGCTTCAGCAATCGCGGGTCGTGACTGAATTGCAAAACGGGCTGATGCGAACGCGCATGGTGCCGTTCCAACGGCATGTGCAGCGTCTCAGCCGTCTCGTGCGGCAAGTCGCCTCAGAGACGAACAAGAAAGCCGATCTCGTCGTCACGGGTGCATCGGGTGAACTCGATCGTCAGGTGCTCGAGCGCATGTTGCCGCCGTTCGAGCACATGCTGCGAAACTCCGTCGTACACGGTATCGAGACGCCGCAAGAGCGACTTGCGAATGGCAAGCCGGAAAACGGCACGATCAAAGTCGGCTTGCATCGCGAAGGCTCGGAAATGGTCATCGTGCTCGAAGACGATGGTCGCGGTATCGATGTGAACGCGGTGCGCGAGCGCGCCAAGCAGCGCGGCTTGCTACAAGCAGATCGCGTGCTCACCGACGAAGAAGCCCTGCAGCTCATCATGGAGCCGGGTTTCAGTACGGCGGAGAAGCTTACGCAGCACGCCGGACGCGGTGTCGGCATGGATGTCGTCGTCACCGAAATCAAGAAACTTGGCGGCGCACTGTTCACTGAATCCGTGCTGGGTCAGGGCGTGAAATTCACGATCCGTCTGCCGTTTACGCTGGCGATCACCCAGGCCTTGATCGTGCGCACTGGTGAGGAGCTTTACGCCCTGCCGCTGCCGACGGTCGAAGGTGTTGCGCGGATTCAGCGCTCTGAAGTTGAAAAACATTTGGCGGAGGACACCCCAACGTTCAACTACGGTGGGCAGGTGTATCGCTTCCAGCATTTGGGCGCATTCATCGGCGGCGGCCCCTCCGTGTTGCCGGATGCGGATATCGCAGTGCCGTTGGTGTTGATTCGCGCCGGCGAACATTCCACGGCGCTCGTGACGGATGAACTCGTCGGCAGCCGCGAAATGGTCGTCAAAGCAGTCGGCCCGCAGATCGCGGCGATCCGTGGAATCTCAGGCGCAACGATCCTGGGCGATGGCCGAATCGTGATCATTCTCGACATGGGTGCGCTGGTGCGATCGGAATGGCGCGCCCGCCGGCAGCTCGACCACGGCCCGGCCGTCGATCGCCGCGTGTTCGCGCTGGTGGTCGACGATTCAATCACCGTGCGTCGCGTCACACAGCGTTTGCTCGAGCGTCATGGCATGCGCGTCATGACGGCGAAGGATGGTGTCGATGCGCTGTCGATCCTCCAAGAGCACGTTCCCGATGTGATCCTGCTCGATATCGAAATGCCGCGCATGGACGGTTACGAATTCGCTTCGCGCGTACGTGCGGATGAGCGTTTCGCGGATATCCCGATCGTCATGATCACTTCGCGCGTCGGCGAGAAACACCGCGCCCGCGCCATCGAAATCGGCGTCAACGACTACCTCGGCAAGCCGTATCAAGAGAATCAATTGCTCGACGCCATCGAGCCATTGGTGGAAGGGCGGCGGAGTGCGAGGGCATGAAGACCGGGCCATCGGCCAACGGCCAACAGGCTGCAGGCTACAGGCTACAGCCAGAGGGAAAGCCGCTGGCATATCTGGCTGTAGCCTGTAGCCCGTAGCCTATGCCTTGCGAAGCACAGCGGAGCACCAACAATGGACGACTCACACGAACTCTACAGTCTGCTCATTCCGCTCGCGCAAGAGCGGTTGATCGTGCCGCGTGCCTGTGTTGCCGAAGTGGTGACGTGGCAGCAGCCGGAGACGGTCGAGGGCACACCACCGTGGTACTTGGGCACGATTCATTGGAGCGGCCGGCCCGTGCCGATCATTTCCTTTGAAGGCTTGTGTGGGCAGCATGCACCCGCGCCGGGAAGCCGCACACGTATCGTCATTTTCGTTGGGCTGAGCAGCCAGGTGAGCTGCGGCTACTTCGGCGTCGTCACCCAAGGCTTTCCGCAACTCGTGCGTGTCAATCCCGATGTCGTAAAAGCCGACCCGAGCCGCACGTTCACTGAACGCGGCCCCGTGCTTTGCCAAGTGCGTATGCTCAACGAGTCACCGCTGATCCCGGACTTCGATTGCATCGAAGAGATGATTAGCGAGGAGTCGCGGGCCGCGTGACGCGCGCTCGCCGCGCGAGACGGGCTACAGGCTACGGGCTACAGCCAGATGGCTGACTAAGAAGGACTTCGTGCATTCTTTTCGGGCCAGCAGTCCAGTGCCCAGCGGCCCTTCGGTCTCAGCCCACTCCGGTTTCTGGCTGTAGCCCGTAGCCTGTCGGCTGTATCCGCGTCGGTGCGCGCCGCCGCGGCTACGCCAAATCCCCCCACAACCCCTGCAACACACTCAACGCGACGATAGCCGCGGTTTCAGTGCGCAGCACGCGCGGTCCGAGTCGCACCGGCATGAAGCCGGCTTGTTCGGCGGCAATCAATTCGCTGTCATCGAGGCCGCCTTCGGGTCCGATGAGTAACTCCACTTTGGCGGGAAGACTTGCGATGCCGGCAAGCGAAGCGGGAGCGGTGGGGCTCAACACTAATCGCATGCCGTCCTTGCGCACGTTTGCGAAATAGTCGCGCAACGTGATTGGCGCAGCCAGTGACGGCAGCCGCGCGCGGCCGCATTGCTCGCACGCGCTCGTGATGACGCCAAGCCAATGCGCTTGTTTCTTTTCTGCTTGTTTTTGATCCAGGCGTACGACGCTACGGGAAGTGAGTACGGGCGAGATCGCTGCAACGCCGAGTTCCGTCGCTTTTTGTAGCGTCCAATCCATGCGCTCACCACGCGAAACCCCCTGAACCAAGGTGATGCGTAACCGCGATTCCGGCGTTGCCTGCACTTGCTCGCCCAGTTGCACCGTCACTTTGTCGCCGGCGATCTGGGCGATCTGCGCCTGAAACTCATGACCCTCGCCGTCGAACACACGCAGCGGCGCATTTTCGCGCATCCGTAGCACACGCACGATGTGATGCGCACCAGCAGCGGGCAAGGCGACTTGAGCGTTCGGTTGCAGAGGGCCTTCGCAAAAGATCCGATTGATACGCATTATTCGTGTGACGTTGCGGGCGGCAGGGACGCGATTGTAGCGTCGGACAAGCAAACACCGTTCCAACGGCGGCAGGCTCGGTGATTGCCTTTGGCGCGAATGAACGAAGCGCGCAGGTGATATGCAATCATTCGCGCCATGCATCGTTCCCTGCCCATTACATCCCGCACAGACGCTCCGATCGACGTGGCTGCAGGATTGTTGCGGCGTGCGCAGTGGGTGAACTCGCCGAACCGCGATGCGCGCCCGGTCGGCGTCACGCTCGATTTGATCGTAATCCACGGTATCAGCTTGCCGCCGGGAGAATACGGTGGTCCGTGGATCGATCGGTTGTTCACGAACACTTTGCCGCCCGATGCGCATCCTTATTTCGCGCAGATCGCAGCGCTCAAGGTATCGGCGCATCTGCTGGTGCGCCGCGATGGCGCGATCGCGCAATACGTGCCGTTTCACGAACGCGCTTGGCATGCGGGTCAATCGCATTACCGCGGACGGGAGCGCTGCAATGATTTCTCGATTGGAATCGAACTTGAAGGCGCGGATACGGTGCCGTACGAGCCGGCGCAATATCGATCCTTGAGCGAAATCATTCTCGATCTGTGCGATGCGTATCCAAGCTTGTCGCGCGAGCGGATTGCAGGTCACAGCGATATCGCACCAGGACGCAAGAGCGATCCAGGCAGCGCGTTCGACTGGCCGCGGCTGCGTGCGCTGCTGAGGCTGCGCGACATGCGCTGAGGTGGATGCCGTTGCGACCACAGGGAAGATGTCGCGTATCGGAAACGGCTCGTCAGCGCCCAAGTTTCGAGCCAGATTGATGATCGGTTAGCATCCCGCGCCCTCGCTGGTCCACAGGAACCGTATGAACGTCACGTTCCCCCGCGCGCATGCATGCGGGCTTGCTGAGTTTCGTCGCCGCGCATGACGCGCGCAGCCGCAATGTTCATTGGCGTGTGCTTGCTTGCTGCCGCGCTGATCGCCGGCGCCGTCTGGGGCGCGCGGCGTACGCACAATGCCAATGACTATCTCATCGCGAATCGTCGCCTCGCTGTCTGGCTGACCGCCTTCAGTTACACCGCCAATGCCACGCCGGCATGGTTGCTCTTCGTGTTGCTCGGCGCGGCTTTCGCATGGGGCGTCTCGGCGATCTGGATGGCAGCGGCGCTGCTCGCCGGCTCGGTAGTCAACTGGTTTTATGTCGCGCCTCGGGTGCGACGACTTGCGCTCGGCGCTGGGAGTGTCTCCATCGTACAAATCGTTGGCACCGATGCAGGCGAGCGGTTGCATGGTGTGTTCGTTCGCTCGAGCGCATTGGTGTTGTGCATCGCCTTCGTGCTGCTGATCGCCGCGCAATTACATCTGCTGGCGGAAGTGGCTTCACATGACCTCGGGCTCGGAGCAACTGCCACGATTATCGTCTGCGCCGCGGCCTATTCGCTCTACGTCGCGGTGGGCGGGTACTGGGCGGCGAGCGCCGCCGATGCGGTCGCGCTGATTGCGCTGTTCTTCATCGCGCTATTACTCATCATCGCGGCGACGATGGCGGCAGGTGGCGTCGGGCAGATGCAACTCGGCTTCGATGCGCTCGGCCCGCGCGGCACTGATCTCTTCGGCACACGCGCAAGTGTCGTTGCCATCGCGTTCGCGATTGGGACGCTGGGATTGGGTTTGTCGTTGCTGGGTCAACCGCAGGCGCTCAGTCGATTCATTGCAGCGCGAGATGAGCGTACGCTGCAGGAGGCGCGTTGGTGGGCGCTCGGGTTCAAGGCGGCACTGCTCGTTGTGCTGGTGCTCGCCGGATGGTGTGCACAGGTGATGTATGCGGGGATAGCGAATCCGGATCTCGCGCTCGTGGCGCTCGCGTCAAGACTCTTGCCGCCGGGGCTCGGTGCACTCACCGTACTCGTCTTGCTGGCGACGATCATGATCGGCATGGGAGGTCAGTTGCTGTCCGTGGCGGCGTTCTTCACGGCGGATCGCAAGCGTACGAATATGAACGTGTCACTGCCGCTGGCGCATGTCGTCACGGTTGCCACCGCCATCATTGCGGCGTGCGTAGCGTTATATGCGCCGGGCACCCTGCTGACGCAAAGCGTGCTGGCATTCTCGATGCTCGGCGCTGCCTTTGGTCCGCTCGTGTTGGTGCGTGTCTCGGGTAAGCGTATTCGTCCCAATGCTTTGTTGGGCGCGATGTGGGCGGGCGCGGTGCTTACGTGGCTGTTCCATCTGCTGCCTGATTCACCGGGAGATTTTCTCGAACGCGTGCTGCCATTCGTGACCGCATTGGGTATCGCGCTGTCCGGTGGCGAGCGGCGCAACAATCCTGATCGCGCGGATCGAAAAGATGAGACCGTGCATGATCGAGTACCCATCTGAAGGTCCATTGGTCGTTGACGGCCGGAATCAGAACTCCTTGCACCGCGAAGTCACGCTGATGATGAGAAGAGGCGAGAGAGCGAAGGCGAAAGCGGGTTCTTCGCGGGATTCCGACGCTGCGAACGAGGCTGAGCGGATCATTGCTGCTGTGAAGCGCATTCCGCGCGGACGCGTCAGTACCTATGGCGCCATTGCAGACGTTGCCGGTTTACCGCGCAGAGCGCGGCTGGTGGGGACGGTGTTGAAACAGACCACGGCGCGCGGCGTGCCGTGGTTCCGAGTCATCAACGCCGCCGGCCGGATCTCGTTTCCCGCAGGCAGTGACGCATATCGGCTGCAGAAAAAGAAGTTGGAGGCCGAGGGCATTGTATTTCGCGGCGATCGAGTGGAATTGCAGCGCTACGCGTGGCCGCCGCGTGAGCACACGCTCGATGAAAAACTGTGGCGGATCGGCTGAATCCAGCCCGGCGAGCAGATCAGTCAGCCAACTAGCAGTAATCCAGCCGGCTAGCCAAAATTCCACTCGTAAGCGCGGCTCTGGCCAGCCGGCTAGCAGGCCAGCAAGCCAGCCGGCCGACAATTAACCCTTTTCCGAACTCCCCCTCGTTAATCCCTCAAAGAACGCACTTGCCGCGTTCTCGGGAGAAACAATGAAGTCAGAAAAAACCATGTTCAGTTCTCGAAGCGCCGTGCTGGCTGCGGCGGTCGCGCTTGCAGCTTGTGCAGGGCCGCAAGAAACCAAAACAGAGGCGCAGCCGCACGTGGCGCCGAGCGCGGATGCGATCCGAGCGACCACTTCGGAACGACCGGTCGCGCAACCGCGGCAAACGGCCACCATGCAAGAGTCCGCGCGTGTCTCCGCGCCAGCGCCGATTGCGACGACTCGTGAAATGCGAGCTATCGCGCCTGCGCCCTGGCCGGGATCCCAGCAGCCGATGGTCGATACCGAGCGTTATCAGCACTTTGACGAAAATCCGGTGCGCTTGGCGGCAGAGCATCCGGTGTCCACCTTTTCGATCGATGTCGATACCGGCGCGTACGCCAATGTGCGGCGCTTTCTCAATCAAGGGCGCTTGCCACCGCAGGACGCAGTGCGTGTCGAGGAGATGATCAACTACTTCGATTACGAATACGCAGCACCTACGACGCGCGATACGCCGTTCAAAGTGTCGACGGAGTTGTCGCAAGCGCCGTGGAATGATGCCGCGTTGCTGCTCAAGATCGGCATCAAGGGGTTCGAAGTCGATGCGCGCGAGCGGCCGCCTGCGAACCTCGTGTTCTTGATCGATGTCTCGGGTTCGATGCATTCGCCCGACAAGCTGCCGCTGCTCAAGAACGCGTTTCGCTTACTCACCGATCAACTCACTGCAGCGGATCGCGTCTCGATGGTCGTGTACGCCGGCAGCTCGGGCGTCGTGCTCGAACCCACGCCCGGCGATCAACGCTACAAGATTCTCGAAGCGATCGATCGGCTGCAGGCCTCGGGGTCGACGAATGGCGCAGACGGCATTCGGCGCGCTTATCAGCTGGCACACCACGCGCACATCAAGGACGGCATCAATCGCGTCATTCTCGCGACCGACGGCGATTTCAATGTCGGCAC
>CAZIXV010000028.1:3443-21668 GCA_964543105.1 uncultured Steroidobacteraceae bacterium | reverse complement strand
CCGAAGATGGCATGAGTGTGCGACGGGCGTTCCGTCGCACACTGCTCATGGCATAGCGGATGTGCACCCCATCGTAGAAACTCGACGCTCGAATTCGCGAGCTTGTGACGAACTCGCGGTCAGCCCCGAAATGCAGCGGACGAATCAGCATGATTCATGCGGTCGTTCCTCCGCCTCGAGTTCGTACGGAATTTCAAAGTTATGCGCTGAACTCATCGCTCGCCGGTTAATGAATTCGACCTGCCTTGCGGCGGGTTTTAGGGTCGATGCGCCCGATTCGAAGCGAATGATGCGTCAAAGGTGCGCAGATACCGGGACATGCAGCCGCAGGATGGCGGTTGTCGCATTCGCTTTAAGCAAGCGCTGCTGCGTCGGGTGTACTCCATCATTGGTTTCGGGGAGAGGGGTTCACATGCATCGCAGATATTCGCAACACGTCGGCGTCACTCGGATCGCCGCATTCAGTGTTCTACCCGCATCGATGCTCATGTTCGGCACCGCGCCGATCAATACGGCATCTGCACAAAGCGAAGGCGCTCAGGGGCGCGCCACACTCGAAGTCGTCACCGTCACTGCGCGCAAGCGCGAAGAAAGCATCATGGAAATTCCGATGGCCGTCAGCGCGTTGAGCGCCGAGGACCTCGAGAATCGCGGCGTCAAGAACTTGAGCGACGTCGCAAGCTTCGCGCCCGGGTTTCATTCGACGAATCAACTTGCTGGTTCGGCCGCAGGTCGTAACGATCGTGCCGGCAAGCAAGTCACCTTCCGCGGCTTGTCGGTTTCGAGCGGTTTGGTGTTCATCGATGGCGCACCGATGACCGGTACTGCCACGCCTGAGTTACAAGACATCGAGCGCGTGGAGGTGTTGAAAGGTCCACAGAGCGCGTACTTCGGCCGTTCGACGTTCTCAGGCGCCGTGAACTTCATCACCCGCGATCCGGGTGAGGAATTCCGCGGCCGGCTGCGCGTCGAAGCAGGCAACTACGATCTCGTCGATGTGAGCGGCAGTCTCGAAGGTGCGCTCATCCCGGGCTATCTGACGGCGCGAGTATCGGCGCGCTACATGGATCAAGAAGGTCAGTACGACAACTACTCAGAGCCCGGTGAGGCGCTCGGTGATCGTACTACGAAGTCGGGCTCGATCACATTGATGTTCACGCCGACCGACAATCTCACGATTCGCGCCATGGGCAGTCTCGTGCGCGATGATGACGGCGCGCCGGCGCAACTCGCGCTGAAGCCACCCGATATGAACTGCGATCTCGGCGGCACCAAAGGCCCGTGGTGGTGCGGTGATCTGCCGGACTCCGACAAGATCAATCCAGCGTATTACTCGGGCCAGTACCAGATGAATGACGTGGCGCGCAGCGTGTTGCTGGACAACATTGGCAATGCGGCGACGATCTTCGATCCCTACTGGAACGATGACGCCGGTCTGAAGCGCGATTCGATCTACTCCAACCTGCGTATCGATTATGAATTCGACAGCGGTTACACGCTCAGCTCGCTGACGGCTTACACGAAAGAGAAATACCAGAGCATTCTTAATCTGTCGTTCCGCGACGGTACGAACGTCCCGAACAATTTCGGTACCTACACGCCGAATATCTGGTGGTTCGTTGCTACCCAACAGAAGACCGAAGACTTCAGTCAGGAAATTCGTCTGTCATCGCCGGATGATGGTGCGTTTCGCTGGTTGGTCGGCTTGAGCTACATGGAAATCAGCGTGCCGGGCGGCTCGGGTGTGTACGGCATCACGCCGTTTGGTCCGGGTATCGTCTCGACACCTTCTTTGAATGAATCGGAAACTCCCGCGCTCTTCGGTGGCGTGTATTGGGACGTCACCGATCGGCTCACGCTGAGCGGCGAGTTGCGCTATCAAGAGGACAAACTGGTGCGCCAGGCGCTCGTAAATGCGCTGGGTCAACGCGTGCCGGGCGAGCGTTACGAGGCCACGTTCGAAAGCTGGTCGCCGCGTGTGATTGCCGACTTCGACTTCACCGATGATCACAACGGCTATGTGTCGTGGTCGCAAGGTGTGCGTCCGGGCGGCTTCAACGTCGCCTACGCCGTCCAGCCGCCGGAAGTGCAAGCGATGTTGCCCGGCACTGGTCTAACCTTCGATGAAGAGAAGCTGACGAACTACGAAGTGGGTTTGAAGTCCACGTGGTTGGATGGCAGCGCGCAAACGCGTCTTGCGGTGTATTACGCCAAATGGGAAGACGGTCAGCTGAGCAACTCGCTCACGTTCACGCCGCCAGGCGGTAATTTGAACATCGTCACTGTCACCGCCAACGTTGGTGAAGTGGAGCTGCAAGGCGTCGAGTTGGAAGGTGAGCTCCAAGTGACGTCGAACCTCATGTTGTCGGCGACGCTCGGTTACACCGATACCGAGATCAAGAGCTACATCTGTGGCGATTGTTTGGGTATCGACGGTACGACGACGAGCGCGATCGGCAATCGGCTGCCGCAATCGGCGAAGGTGTCGGGAACGCTGTCTGCTGAATACAGCGACCTGGCATTTGGCGATTACGACTGGTACGGCCGCGTCGACTGGACGTATCGCGGCGATATGTTCGTGACGGCGGCCAACTACGCAATCATTCCAGAGCGCCACCTGACGAACCTGCGGTTCGGCTTGCGCGGTGGCGGTATGGGTTTGGAAGCGTATGTGGCGAACCTGTTCGACGATCGCACGCTGTCCAACGCATCGCTGGGTTCGGAGGCGCTGTTCACTTTCGGGACGGGACAGGAAGTGCGGCTTGCGCCGGCGGAAAAACGCCGCTTCGGTATCAAAGCGACTTACAGCTTCTGATTCTGTTGCGAGACTGCGATGTGCGGCGTCATGCGCCGCACATCACGCCGCTCATGCCTTCGCGGTGCGCGGGACTGGTTTCACCGGCTTCTTGTAATGCTCGATGAGATTCTGGCTCAGCCGCAGAAACGCGGCCGATCGAATCGCGTTCGGTGTGTGGATCAAGCCGATGCGTCGTGTCGCAGGCTGCACTGAATTCGGCACGACGTAGACGGAATCCGGTGGAAAGTCGCGCGCGATCGTCGACTCCGACAGCAGCGCAACGAAATCCTCCTGGAGCACCGCACGCAGCAGCACGCTCATCGTGTTCGCAAACAGGCGATAGGTCGGTGGTTGCATGTGCCGCTCCGAGAAGTAGCGAGCGAGGGACGCAAGATAGTGATCCTGGCTCGTTGCGACCCAGTTCGCCTGCTGCAGTGCTTCGGGTGTAATCGTTTTGAGGGAGCACAGCGGATGGCTCTTGCGCATGACGATGACCATCCGCACCGGATGCTCGGCGAGGAACTGTACGTTCAGATCTGAGCGGTCGGAGGATTCGGGAAGGCTCGTGATGGCAAGGTCGAGCTCACCGAGGCGCAATAGATGCACCAACGAGTCATAGAACATTTCGGTGATCGAGATCGCGAGCATCGGCATCGCTCGCGGCAGACTGAACAAGAGGCTCATCAGCTCGTCGGTCGCGAGTTGCGGGGTTACGCCTACACGAATCTCGCCGCCGGCGCCGCTGATCAACGCCGCCATGTCCGCCTTAGCGACAGCAGCGGTGTTGATGATGCGGCGTGCGTGATCGAACAAACGCTTACCGAGCGTGGTCAAAGTAACACCACGAGGCGTGCGCTCGAATAGCTTGGCGCCGAGTTCCTCTTCGAGCACTTGGATGCTGCGCGTCAACGCGGATTGCGTGATGTGCTGGCTTTCCGCGGCGCGATTGATGTTGCCGTGTTCAGCGGCGGCGACGAAGTGGGACAGTCTGCGAATATCGAGTGCCAAAACTGATGTCCTCTCGTTTTAAATGGTATGCGGTAATCTGATTGCAGCCTCGAAAAATGCATTGGCCAGGTCAATGCACGTTGCAAAGAATGAATCAAGCGACGACAAAATAGTTATTGCGCGCAAAAAATCAGCGAAAGCCCTAATGGCACGTAAGGCGACACGGGACCCTGCTGCATGATGAATGAAATCGAATTGGTTGAAGTCGGGCCACGCGACGGCCTGCAACTCGAGTCAACCATCTTGTCGACAGAGGACAAGGTTGAGCTGATTCGACGTCTCGCTGCCGCTGGCGTGAAGCGTATCGAAGCGACCAGTTTCGTAAATCCGAAGAAAGTCCCACAGATGGCGGACGCCGAAGCGTTGCTTGCTGCATTGCCGCGCGATCTTGGCGTGCTGTACACCGGTTTGGTGCTCAATCGTCGCGGCTTCGATCGCGCCGTCGCAGCGGGTTGCGATGAGATCGGTATGGTGGTCGTCGCAAGCGACACATTCAATCGACGCAACCAAGGTGCGAGCACCGAAGAGTCGATCGCAGCGTGGCTCGAGATTGCGCGCGATGCACGCGCGGCCGGCGTGCGAGCGCAAGTCACGATTGCCGCGTCCTTCGGTTGTCCTTTCGAAGGCGAAGTTTCGCTGCCGCGCGTCATGGACGTTGCCTTGCGTGTGGCCGAAGCTGAGCCGTACGAAATTTGCTTCGCCGATACGATCGGCGTCGGCGTGCCGGCGCAAGTCACGCGCCTGATCGCACGTGCGCAGCAACTGTTGCCAGGGCAACGCCTGCGCTGCCATTTTCACAACACGCGCAACACCGGCATCGCGAATGCCGTGGCTGCCGTAGACGCCGGGGTGGCGGTACTCGATGCAAGCGTGGGCGGCATTGGCGGCTGCCCATTTGCCCCCGCAGCAACCGGCAACATCGCTTCCGAAGACCTGCTCTATACCTTGCATCGCAGCGGTGTTCGCACGGGCGTATCGCTGGAGAAGATGATCGAAACCGCCCATTGGCTGGGCGACAAACTGGGTAGGACCGTGCCGGGAATGCTTGCGAAAGCAGGTTCCTTTCCTCAGGCGCAAGCGGCGGGATGAGCGCGCCGTAACACACACATAGTACTTACAGACGAGAGCACACCATGTCGTATCGATTGGGCGTAGATGTCGGAGGCACGTTCACGGACCTGCTGCTGGTAGATGAAGCAACAAGCACGAGCTGGACTGCAAAGGTGCCGAGCACGCCGGCGGATCAATCCATTGGCGTTTTGAACGGGATTCAGCGGATCTGCGAAAAGGCGGAAGTTTCCCCCGACAAAATCAAACATGTCATGCACGGCACGACCGTCGCGACGAACACCGTGCTCACGGGCACGGGTGCGAAGTGCGGCCTGGTCACAACGCGCGGCTATCGCCAAGTGCTGCAGATCGCACGTTCGTTCGTGCCGGGCGGCCTGGGCGGCTGGATCATCTATAACAAGAGCCTGCCGATGGCGCCGCTGTCGTGCACGATCGAAGCGCACGAGCGTATCGGCGCCAAGGGCGAGGTTGTCGAGCCGCTCGATGAGGAGAAGCTGCGCGCCAGTCTGCGTACGCTGAAGTCCAAGAACATCGAAGCGTTGACGGTGTGCTTGATCAACTCGTTCTCGAACGACGTGCATGAGCGTCGTGTACGTGAGATCGCGCAAGAAGAACTGCCCGATATCCCAGTTTCGCTGTCGTGCGAAGTCGTGCCGGAGATGCAGGAGTACGAGCGCACGGTCACGACCGTGGCGAACTCCTATGTGCGCCCCGGTGTGCAGCGCTACGTGCGCAATCTCACGGGCAAGCTGAAAGAAACCCAAGACGGCGCCAAGGGCGTCAAGTTGCACATCTTGCGCTCGGATGGCGGTCTGTCATCCGCGGCGGCTTCGGAAGATTTTCCGGTGAACTTGTTGATGTCGGGTCCGGCCGGTGGTGTGACCGGTGCGGTGTGGATTGCCAAGCAAGCGGGCTTCCCCAATCTCTTGACGCTCGACACGGGCGGCACCTCGACCGACGTCGCGTTGATTCAGGACGGCGATGCACGGCTGCGTCGTGAGACGACGGTGGGCGACGTCACCGTACGCGCTTCCTCGGTAGACATTCGCACGGTGGGTGCAGGCGGTGGCTCGATTGCGCACGTGCCGGAGCTCACCAAGGCGTTGCGTGTCGGCCCGCAAAGCGCGGGCGCGGATCCGGGTCCGGCGGCCTACGGTCGCGGCGGTACCGAACCGACGGTAACCGACGCGAACGTCGTGCTCGGTTACATGCCGGAACAGCAGCGCTTGGGCGGCGATCTGGTGCTCGATCGTTCGCTCGCGACAGCGGCGGTGAAGAAGGTGGCGGATTCGCTCGGGTTGACCGTGCAACAGGCCGCGGAAGGCATCTACAACATCGTGAATGAGAACATGACCGGCGCGCTGCGTCTGGTCTCGGTCGAGCAAGGTTACGATCCGCGCGAATTCGCGCTGATGGCGTTCGGCGGCGCAGGTCCTCTGCATGCCAATGCGCTGTCGAAGCTGTTGGGCTCATGGCCGGCGATCATTCCGCCGGGCCCGGGCGTGCTGTGTGCGCTGGGTGACGTGACGACTGCGATTCGCGATGAGCGTGCGCGTACTTACGTGTGCAAGTTCAGCGCGACGAGCGCGCAGGAAATCAGCGACATTCTGCAAGCGCTCGCAGAAGAAGCAGCGGCGTCGATCATCGAAGAAGGCGAACCTGCGGAAAACATTCGAACAAGCTACGAAGTCGACCTGCGTTACAGCGGCCAAGGCCTGCGTCTGACGGTCGATGTGGATCTGGACACGCTGCGCAAAGAAGGCCTGACGGCGATTTCCTCGCGCTTCGATGAAGAACACAAGCGCCTGTTTACGTTCACGCTCGATCTCGAGCATGAAATCGTCACGCTGCGTGCGGCTGTGCGCGGTAAGGGCACGACGGTGCGCAATGTGCAGATCGATGAAGGCGGTACAGATGCAACCGGCGCAATCGTCGGTAAGCAAGCCGTGTTCATGGACGGCGCTGCGGCGACCGCCATGGTCTACGACCGCGCGAAGCTCAAGGCGGGCAACAAGGTGTCAGGTCCTGCCATCGTCATGGAAATGGACTCCACCACAGTCATTCTGCCGCGGCACTACGGCCTGATCGATCCGTTCGGCAACATTCTGATCTACCCGGACGGCTTCGATATCAAGGGTTCACGCGTGGAGCGCGCCAAGGCCCGTAAGTAACCGAAACACTGAACGCGAGAGACATATCATGGCTGCCAAGCTTATTCAGACGAACAACACTCCGTTCAATCGGATTCCCGTCGACACGGTCACGATCGACATCATCGAAAGTGCGCTGCGTAACGCGCGCTTCGAGATGGATACCGTGCTGTTTCGTACCGCGATGTCACCCGGCATCCGCGAACAACATGACTCCTTCCCGATGATCGCGAACTCCGACGGCAAAATGGTCGTCGGTCAGTTCGGCTCGTTCATTCACGGCTTCATGAGCGGAATGGATGAGACGATCGAGGAGGGCGACATTTTCTTCACCTCCGATCCGTACTCGGTCAACGGTGCGATCAGTCACGCCAACGACTGGCTGCTGTTGATGCCGGTGTTCAAGAACGGCCGCTTGATCGCGTGGGCCGCCCAGTTCGGTCACATGACGGACGTCGGCGGTAAGGTGCCGGGGTCGCTACCGACCGATGCGCGTCAGATCTACGAAGAAGGCGTCGTCGTGCCGCCGCTCAAGATCTACCGCAAGGGTGAGCTGCAGAAAGAACTGCTGCGCGTCATCCTGCACCAATGCCGATTGCCGCATTGGAATCGCTCCGATTTCAACGCGATCATCGCGGCGCTACGCACTGCGGGCATGCGTTGCATCGAAATCGCCGATCGCTTCGGCGACAACGTCTTCTATTCAGCGATGGAAGAGATGCTCGATCGCAATCGCAGCGCAATGCGCGAGCTGATCCAGCGCAACGTGCCGGAGACCAAGGCGAGCTTCGAGGATTACCTCTGTGATGATGGCATGGGCATGGGTCCCTACCGCATCAGCTGCTCGATGTGGCGCGAAGGTGACAAGTGCATCTTCGACTTCACGGGTACCGATCCGCAGTCGATCTCCTCGATCAACTTCTTGTTGAACGAAGAGATGTTCAAGATGTTTGCGGGCATTTACATGATCATGGTGTTCGACCCGCAGATCACCTTCAACGACGGCTTCTATGACTTGATGGAAGTGCGCATTCCGTCGGGCACGCTGCTGAAGCCGCTGAAGCCTGCGGCGTTGTCATGCCGTACGCACGCGCTCGGCCGCATCTTCGACGTGCTGGGTGGCTTGCTCGGTCAAGGCAATCCGGACTTCATGTGTGGCGCCGGGTTCTCCGACAGCCCGCACTTGATGTACTCGGGTTACGACAAGAATGGCGAGTGGTTCCAGCTGTTCCAGATCACCTTCGGTGGTATTCCGGGCAAGCCGTTTGGCGACGGTCCGGATGGTCACTCGTTGTGGCCGTCGTTCACGAACGTGCCGAACGAGTTCTTGGAGAGCTACTTCCCGCTGCGCATCGAAACCTACGAGACGATTCCGGATTCCGGCGGCGCCGGTAAATTCCGCGGCGGCAACGGCTTGCGTATCGGCTATCGCTTCCTCGAGCCCGGCGATATCTCGATTCATGACGATCGCTGGCTCACCTATCCATGGGGTGTGAACGGCGGCTCGCCGGGCGATCGCAGCAAGAAGACGCTCGTGCGCGCTGATGGTACGCAGGAGTTGCTGCCTTCGAAGATCGACCGCGTGCGTGTCGAAGCCGGTGATCTGTTGATCGCCGACACCTGGGGTGGCGGCGGCTGCGGCGATCCGCTCGAGCGCGACATCGAAAACGTTCGCTTCGACGTCGAAGCGGGCCTGGTCACGATCGAAGGTGCACGTCGCTACGGCGTGGTCATGAAGGACGAGATGAGCGTCGATAAGGAAGCGACCGAAGCGTTGCGTAAGAAGATGGCCGCGGAGCGCAAGGAAACCAAACTGTTCAATCGTGGTTTCGATTCGGTCGACGAGTTGAAGGAACGTTGCGTAGCAGAGACGGGGCTCACGCCGCCGTCAGCGCCGAAGTTCATGCAAGGCAGAACGACCTATCTGCCGACGGCAAACTGATCGCCCATGGATTTTCGTCTCAACGAAGATCAGCAGGCGATCCAGGCCGCAGCTCAGTCCTTCGCTCAGAACGAAATCGCGCCCGTAGCGTCACGCTTTGACGCTACTGGCGAGTTCCCGCGCGAGACGATTCGCGCGGCGGGCGAGCTGGGTTTCATGGGTATCGAGGTTCCCGAACGCTATGGTGGTGCGGGCCTTGATCCCGTCAGTTACGTGCTCATGCTCGAGCAGGTCGCTGCCGCGGACGCCGCCCATGCCACGATCATCTCCGTCAACAATTCGTTGTATGGCGCGGGGATTCTGGAGTTCGGCACCGAAGAGCAAAAACAGAAGTTTCTCGCGCCGGTGGCGTCGGGTCGTGCGATAGGTTGCTACGGGTTGACAGAGCCACAGTCCGGATCGGATGCGGCGGGGATGCGTACGTCGGCGACCTTGAGCGCCGATGGCACGCACTATGTGCTCAAGGGCAAGAAGTCCTGGATTACCTCGGGGCCCGTCGCCAATTACATGGTGGCGTTTGCCGTGACCAATGCGCAGCACCGCAAACACGGCATTACGGCGTTCATCATCGATTGCGATCAACCCGGCTTCGTGCGCGGCAAGACCGAACCCAAGCTCGGCATCCGCGCCTCGGCGACCTGTGAAATCCAATTCGAGGATTGCATCGTGCCGGTCGAGCAACGCCTCGGCGACGAAGGCCAGGGGTTTGCGATTGCAATGGCGATCCTGGATGCTGGGCGCATCGGCATTGCGGCTCAGGCGCTGGGCATTGCGCAAGCGGCTTACGATGCGGCCTTGAGCTACAGCCGTGAACGCCGCAGCTTCAATGCGCCGATCGGTTCTCACCAGATGATTCAGGCGAAGTTGGCCGACATGAAGTGCCGCGTCGATGCGGCGCGTTTGCTCGTGTGGCGAGCAGCGGCCAACAAGCGCATTGCAATCGAGGAAGGCCGACGCAATACGCTCGATGCTTCCATTGCGAAGCTGTATGCGTCTGAAGCTGCGATGTTCTGCGCCCATACGGCCGTGCAAATTCATGGCGGCATGGGTTATTCGAAGGAATTGCCGGTGGAGCGTTACTTCCGTGACGCCAAGATCACCGAGATTTACGAGGGCACCAGCGAAATTCAACGCATGGTTATCGCCCGCCTGGAGACCGGACTTCGCTGAGCCGAGGACCGGTCCCACCACACATATATATGAGTCGTTCTCGACGAGGGTTTCACTGCTGATGACTACCGCACCCGATGCTTTCCGAACCGGCCCACTCGGCAATCTGCGGGTGATCGAAATGGGCACACTGCTGGCTGGTCCGTTTTGTGGCCAGCTGCTCGGTGACTTCGGCGCCGAGGTCATCAAGGTCGAACCGCCAGGGCAGGGCGATCCGATGCGCTCGTGGGGCCGCGAGAAGGCCGGCGGCAAATCGCTGTGGTGGCCGGTCGTCGGCCGCAACAAGAAAGCCATCACGCTCGACCTGCGCCAGGCCGAAGGTCAGGAAGTGCTCAAAGAGCTGGTTTCGAAAGCCGATTTTCTGCTCGAGAATTTCCGTCCCGGCACCATGGAGAAATGGGGCGTGGGTTACGACGAACTGGCGAAGATCAATCCGGGACTCATCATGATCCGCGTCTCGGGCTTCGGTCAGAGCGGTCCTTATTCCAAGCAAGCCGGTTTCGGCGCGATCGGCGAAGCCATGGGTGGCTTGCGTTACGTCGTCGGCGATCCGTCGACGCCGCCATCGCGTATGGGTATTTCGATCGGCGATTCGCTCGCCGCAACCTTCGCGTGTGTCGGTGCGCTGTCGGCGCTCAACTATCGCAATCAGACCGGCCGCGGTCAGATCGTCGACTCGGCGATCTATGAAGCCGTGCTCAACATGATGGAATCGCTCGTCACTGAATACGACAAGACGGGCTATGTGCGCGAGCGCACCGGTGCGATTCTGCCGAACGTCGCGCCATCGAATGTGTACAAGACGAGCGATTCGCTCGTGCTGATCGCGGCGAACCAGGACACGGTGTTCGGTCGCCTCACCGAAGCAATGGGTCGTCCGGAACTTGCGAAAGATCCGCGCTACGTCTCGCATGTGGCGCGCGGTGCGCATCAAAAAGAACTCGATGAACTGATCGAGGAATGGACGAAGACGCTCACGACGCGTGAAGTGCTCGATCTGATGGAGAAGTTCGGCGTACCTGCCGGCTTGATCTATCGCGCACCGGACATGTTGTCCGATCCGCACTTCATCGCACGTAACGCGATCCGCGAAGTGTCGCATCCCGACTTTGGCACCTTGAAGATGCAGGACGTCGCGCCCAAGTTATCCGAAACGCCCGGCGCAATTCGCTCGCCGAGCCCACAGCTCGGTGAGCACAACGAGTACGTGTACCGCGAATTGCTCGGCATGACGGGCGAGCGCTACGCGGCGTTGCAGGCGAAGAAGGTCATTTAAGGGGCGCGGATAATTTCATGGCCGACGGTTTCAATTTTGATCCAGGCTTCAATCGTCGACTCGAACCGGGTCGACGACCGGCGCTGGTGATGATCGATTTCGTGCGCGCCTATCTGACGCCCGGCTCGCCATTGTATGCGGGTGTCGAAAGCGCCCGCGCGGCGGCCGCCGAATTGCTGGGGGTTGCGCGTCGCGCGGGTATTCCTATCGTGCACACCAACGTCGCGTATCAACCCGGCGGGCGTGATGGCGGCGTGTTCTATCGCAAGCTGCCGGCGTTGCGCTGCTTCGAGCAGGGCGTGGAACCGGTATTGGCGCAATTTGCCGAAGGGCTCGAGCCTGCGGACGGCGAGACGCTGATTACGAAGCAATACGCGAGTGCCTTCTTCGGCACGTCGTTCGCGGCAACCTTGACGGCATTGAACGTCGACACCTTGTTGATTGCAGGTGTGTCGACGAGTGGCTGCGTGCGCGCGACCGCGGTCGATGCCTGTCAGCATGGTTTCATTCCGCTCGTCGTGCGCGATGCTGTAGGTGATCGCGCACCTGAGCCACATGAAGCCAACCTGTTCGATTTACAAGCGAAATATGCAGAGGTCGTATCGCTGCGTGAAGCGTGCGACTATCTAAACACCGCCACCTCGGCGGCGTCTGCGTAGCTAGGAGGTTCCCATGGGAATTGGCATGCGAGAGTTGCTGGTCATCCTGGTGATCGCACTTGTCGTGTTCGGCGCAAAGCGTGTACGCACGCTCGGCTCCGACCTCGGTGGTGCGTTGCGCGGTTTCAAGCAGGCGATGGCAGAAGAGGACGAGATCAAAGCGAGCTTGGAGCAAGAGCCGCGCAAGGATGAGTCGAAGAAGGCATCCACAGAGCGCGAGAAGGATACTGCCGCTTCTTGAGTCATCGGTTGCTGTCATGGAACCCGGTACGCCGCGATGGCGTACAACCATGACGCGTAGTCATTACTCTGCGCGAAGGTGGTACGCGCGAGATGACGCTTCGAATCGAAGACTATGCACTGATTGGTGATGGTGAAACGGCCGCGCTCGTCGGCCGCAATGGCTCGATCGATTGGCTGTGTTGGCCGCGCTTTGACTCCGCGGCGTGTTTTGCCGCTTTGCTCGGCTCACCGGAAAACGGCCGCTGGCTGATCGAGCCGATCGAGCCAGCCAAGACTTCACGTCACTACCAACCCGATACCCTCATTCTCGAAACCCGCTTCGAAACGGCAAGCGGCGCCGTGCGTGTCATCGATTTCATGCCACCGCGCCACGATGCATCGGATCTCGTGCGCATCGTAGTTGGCGAGCGTGGCACGGTGAGGATGCGCACCGATCTCATCATCCGTTTTGGTTATGGCGAGTACGTGCCGTGGGTTACGCGCGTAGCGCCAGAGACGTGGCGGGCCGTCGCGGGTCCAGACATGATCACGCTGCGAACGCACGTGCCATTGCACGGCGAAGACAAACACACGGTCGCGGATTTCACGATCAGCGCAGGCCAGCGCGAAGCGTTCGTGATGTCGTACTCACCTTCGCATGTCGAGGAGTCTACGCCGGTGGATGTGGACTCCGCGCTGACGGAGACCCAGGCGATGTGGCGCGACTGGATCGAGCGTTGCAACATGCCTGCGCGCTGGGCCGATCAGGTGCGGCGTTCGCTGATCACGTTGCGCGCGCTGGTCTATCAACCCACTGGCGGCATCGTGGCTGCACCGACGACATCGCTGCCGGAAGAACTGGGTGGCGAGCGCAATTGGGATTACCGCTTCTGCTGGTTGCGCGATGCGACGCTTACCTTGCTTGCATTCATGGATGCCGGCTATGTCGATGAAGCGGCCGCCTGGCGCGATTGGCTAGTGCGCGCCGTTGCGGGCACGCCCCAACAGATGCAAATCATGTACGGACTGGGCGGTGAGCGGCGTTTGACCGAATGGGAAGCGCCGTGGCTCGCGGGTTACGAGGGTTCAAAGCCCGTGCGCATCGGCAACGCCGCCTATTCGCAGCGCCAGCTCGATGTCTATGGCGAACTCATGGATGCATTCCACCAGGCGCGCATTGCAGGCTTGGAAAAGTTCGAGCGTGCTTGGGCAATTCAGCGCGAATTACTCGAGGCGTTGGTTACTCAATGGCGTGAGCCCGATTACGGCATTTGGGAAATCCGTGGCGAACGCCAGCACTTCACACACTCGAAAATCATGTGCTGGGTCGCGTTCGATCGCGCCATCAAAGACGCCGAACACTTCGAATTCGAGTGTCCGCTCGATGAGTGGCGCGCCGTGCGCGATGAGATTCACGCGGAAGTGTGCGAGCGCGGCTTCGATGCGCAACGCAATTGTTTCGTGCAGGCGTATGGCTCCAAGCACCTGGATGCCAGTTTGTTATTGATTCCGACGCTGGGCTTTCTTGCAGGCGATGATCCGCGCGTGACTGGAACGATCGAGGCGATCGAGCGAGAACTGAAACACGATATTTTCGTGCACCGTTACGACACGGAAACACGCATCGATGGCCTCGAGGGCGGCGAGGGGGCATTTCTCGCTTGCAGCTTCTGGCTCGTCGATGCCTATGTCATGTGCGGGCGTCGTGCGGATGCGGAAAGCTTATTCGAGCGCTTGATTGCACTTGAGAATGATGTCGGCCTATTCGCCGAGCAATACGATCAGAAGCGCCAGCGCATGGTTGGAAATTTTCCGCAGGCGTTTACGCACCTGGCGCTGGTTGGTTCTGCGTTCAATCTGGCGCATGAGCGCCAGCCGGCGCAGCAGCGCGCCGAAAGGGCGTGAGGCGCGGCGCTGGCGTGCTCCGTAAGTAAGAGCTGCCCCCGCCCTAGCCCTCCCCCGCAGGCGGGGGAGGGAATCGGCCGCTAACCGCTACCGCTAACCGCTGGTCTTCACGGCAGCAGAATGCACGCACCTGTCGTGCGGCGGGTTTCAAGGTCGATGTGTGCTTGCTGCACGTCGGTCCAGTCATAGCGACGGCTGATCGAAATGCGCACTGCACCTGACGCGATGAAATCGAAGAATGCCGCGGCGGCGTTCATCAGATCCTCGCGACGCGCGATGTAGGTACGTAACGTCGGACGCGATACGATCAACGACTTCTTGTGCAGCAGCTGGATGTCGAACGGGCCGACGGGGCCTGAGGCTGCACCGTAATTGATCGCCATACCCATCGGCCGCAAACACTCGAGTGATTTCACGAAGACTGCCTGGCCCACGGCGTCGTACACGACATCCACACCTTCGCCGTTCGTGATGTCCTGAGTGCGGGCGACGAAATCTTCGCTCGAATAGTCGATCACGTGATCGCAGCCATGCTCGCGTGCGATTTCCGCCTTGGCTTGTGAGCCGACCGTACCGATCACCTGCGCGCCAAGTGCCTTGCCCCATTGCGAGAGGATCGTGCCCATGCCGCCGGCGGCGGCATGCACCAACATGCGCGAGCCCGGCACGATCTTGAATAAACGACGCAGCAAGTATTCCGCGGTAAGACCGCGCAACAGGCTGGCGGCGGCGATATCGAGCGGTATCTCAGCCGGCAGCGGCACCACGCGCGCGGCTGGCACGCGATGTAGCTTTGCGTACGCGCCCGGATAGACGTAGCCGACTTGCGTGCCGACTTCGATGTCTTTGACTTCGCTGCCGATCGCTTCGACGACGCCCGCGCCCTGGCTACCAAGCGTGATCGGAAAGCTCGTTGTTTCGTGCGGGCCGGCTTGACCCTTGCGCTGATAGACGTCTGCGAAATTCAACCCAATGGCACCTTGACGCACGAGCACTTCGTGCGGCGCCAACTCGCCGACTGCAACGCTCTCGTGACGCAGCTCTTCTGCTCCGCCATGACGATGAATTCTGATCACTTCGGTTCGCACGTGTCCTCCCATTGGCGCTGTACCTCGCGCATGCGCTGAATCGCGCGCGCATTTGCGCTGCAAGAGTTGACTATGAACCAAATCTGGTAAAAAGTGTTACCGTTTAACGGACAGGTATGCCGCAATACGGCATAAGGATCGGCCTTCCGCTGCATTTGCCATCCCATTCTCCATCGTTTAGGGGGAAACGAAGTTGATCAATCGTTCAAACATTACTGCCAAGCGGGTGAGCCGTTCGCGTTCGCTCGTATCTAATGCGGTGTGCGCATCCCTGCTCGTTTCGCTCGGCGCCACTGCTGCGGAGACGCAGCAGTCGGAAGCGGCGGAAGAACTCGAGGAGCTCGAGCTGATCGTCGTGACGGGCAGCCGCATCCGCGGTGTCGCACCGACGGGCTCGAACCTGCTCGAGATCGGCTCGGCCGAAATCGAGAAAATGCCCGCCACCAACATCGTGAATTTGTTGCAGCGCGAGCCGGCCTTTACGGGCATCGGCAACAGCGAAGGCGTCAAGCGCAGTGTCGGCTCCGGCGTGCGCGGCGTGAACAGTTCGCGCGGCTCGGATATCAACCTGCGCGGCATCGGTCCGCGCGCGACGCTCGTAATGTTCAACGGCATGCGGATGCCGCCGACGGGTGCGACTGGGCGCAACATGGACTCTTCGATGATTCCATCGCTGGTGATGGAGCGTATCGAAGTGGTACCGGATGGCGCCTCGGCCATCTATGGTTCCGACGCAATCGCTGGCGTCGTCAACTTCATTGCGCGTGACAGCTACGACGGCGCGCAAACGCGGGTGCGCTTCGGCAGCGCCGATAGCTACGACGCCTTGCAGATCGGACAATTGGTCGGCTCCGAATGGGATACCGGCGGCTTCGTGCTCGGCTTCGAGTTCAACGGCCATAGCAGCTTGAACGGCACCGACCGCGACTGGTATCGCTCGGATCTGCGCGCGCGCGGCGGGCGCGACTATCGTGCGACCCAATGCAGTCCCGGAACGATCGTCGTCGACGGCGTCAGCTATGCGATTCCTGCGGGCGGCGTCACGGCGGCGAATGTGGGCGATCTCGTGCCCGGCACGCGCAATCGCTGCGAACTCAGCCGGCTTGCAGACATTCTTCCCGAGCAACAAACCTATAGCGGCTACGGCAGCGTGACGCAGCGCGTCGGCGAGCGCAGCGAAGTGTATTTCCGCGGCATTTTCTCGCAGCGCGAATTCGATCTGTATGAGTCGATCGTCGGCTCGCAAGCATTGACCGCAACGGTTACTGTCCCGGGCAGCAATCCATACTTCGTGCGCCCGCCCGGTACGACGGGTCCGGTGCGCGTCGATTATTCGTTCATCAATGATCGCGGTGTGTACGACTACGGCGGCAAGGCGCGTTGGATTCAAGCGCAAGCCGGCGTCAAGACGGAACTGTGGGGCGATTGGGAAGCGACGCTCGATTACTCGTTCGCGCGCAGCGACTCATCGATTCTCGTGTACGGCATTTACAACCCGGCATTGAACGCCGCGTTGGCCAGCACCGATCCGGCGACGGCGCTCAATCCATTCGGCGGCCCCAACTCTGCGGCGCTGATGGGTGAAATTTTCCGCAACCACTACGACCCGTACGGTCACGGCCGCACCAACGACGTGTCGTTGAGCGCGAACGGCAGCTTGTTCGATCTTCCCGGCGGCACCGTGCGCCTCGCAGTGGGTGGTGAGTACTATCGTCTGAAGTTCTACGCTGGCAATCACATCGGCGATGCGCGCACTGCCGAAGCCAACAAGGTGTCGAAGTATTCGCCGCGTGACGTGACGAGTGCCTACACGGAAGTGTTCGTGCCGGTAGTCGGCGCGGGCAATGCTGTGCCGGGTATCGAATCGCTCGATCTGTCGGCCGCGGTTCGCTACGACCGCTACTCCGACGTGGGTGGCACGACGAATCCGAAAATCGGCTTGAATTGGGAGCCGTTCAACGGCCTGACGCTCAAGGCAAGCTACGGCACGTCGTTCAAGGCGCCGTTCGTCAACGACACCGCATCGCCGGCCGTGGGTGCATCGCTCGTGTACTCGACCGTGATCGATCCGTTGTCACCGACGGGGACGAGTTCGGGTATTTCCTGGTCTGACGGTAACCCCGACCTGGGCCCGGAAGAAGCCACGACGCGTTCGTACACCGCGCTGTTCGAGCCGGATGCGATTCCTGGTCTGCGCGTCAGCGGCACGTACTTCTCGATCGACTATCGCGATGCGATCGATGGCATCAACGCGACCTCTGCGTTGGCGAATCCGTTGCTGGCGCCGTGGGTGATTCGTAACCCGACGCCACAGCAGATTGCGGACCTGGAAGCTCGCGCAGGAATTCCCTATCGCGGCACGGTGCCGGCGTCGATCAGCTGGATCGTCGATACGCGGAACCAGAACCTGGGTGGGTTGCGTATGGAAGGCGTGGACTTCTCGCTGTCGCAAAGCTGGCGGACCAGCATCGGCCAGTGGGATGCGGGTATCTCAGGCACGTATGTCACCAAGTACGACGTGCAAGTGTTGAAGGGCGCGGCGTACACGGATGAGCGCAACACGCTGTACAACCCGTTGAAGCTGCGCATGCGCGGCAACATCGGTTGGCGTAATCAGAACGTCACGGCGGAAGCGTTCGTCAATTACACGAACGGCTACGACAACATCGAAGTGGCGCCCGTGCAGAAGGTCGGGTCGTACACGACGGTCGACGTTCGTGCTGCGTACGACTTCTTCGACACAGATGGTTGGTTGAGTGATGTCACCGTGGGATTGGAAGCCCTGAACGTGTTGGATAAGGATCCACCGTTCGTCGACATCGATAGCGGCGCAGACTTGTCGGTCGCGAGCGCCCTCGGCCGCTACGTGTCGTTGTCGATTACCAAGCGCTGGTAATCACCGCATCCGAAACGCGGCGCGTCCCCCCGCGCCCGCTG
>CAZIXV010000028.1:0-3343 GCA_964543105.1 uncultured Steroidobacteraceae bacterium | reverse complement strand
CCGCGGGCATCCCAAAACCGCCGCATCTCACCATCGAAGTCTGCGACGACGCGGCTTTCGCTATCGAACACCATCATGCGGCGCTGGTTCGTGTCATAGGCGGGCCACTGCGGTAAGCGCTCGGTGTGTGGTGCGCCACTCTTCGCGAAGGCAATCCATGCCGCGCTCATTTGCGCGCCCAATCGGTGCGCTTCCTCGCTCGAGCCCGTCATCGTGGTCGCCTCGTCAACGCTGTTGAAGACGAACGGGATGTCGAGCGCATGCGGCGATTTCCATTGGCCGTTATCGACCGGTGTGTTCCAAGTGAGTCGATACACATAAACCGACTCCGCGTGGGCGAGTTGGCGCTCCGCCATGCGAACCGAATTGAGATGCATCCGGCCGTCGGCGAGCGCAGCGAAGAACACTTCGCTCGCGCTGAAATCGGGGCGTGCCTTGCGGTAGTGCGCGATGACTTCCGCGGCATCGCCGGGAATCGTCAGCGCCTTCAGCGCAGCTTGCAGACGTTGCGGTAGCTGCTCCCAGCTCAGTGTGAAATTTCCTGGATCTTCCTGACCGAACTGAAAGATGTATTCCCACTGTGTCGTGCCGACCAAAAGCGGAATGCCCGCCGCCAGCGGATTCGCATCAGGCGCAAAGGGATGGCGCGGCAGATTGCGCCCGTCTACGACCGGCGCAAACGACATGCGATCCGCCATCGTCGATGCCGTGCCGAGCGCATCGATCAGCGTTTGCATCGGAAGCGTGTGCAGCTTCGACAAATTGGCGCGCGTCAAACCCAGAGTGCGCAAATAAGCGGAGGCCCGCTCGGTCGCAGTTTGCGGACTCTGTGCCGTCAAGAAGGGTCCGCTTTGCACGATGGCTTTGTGGAACAAGCCTTTTGCGGCCGGCATGCCGAGCAAGTAGCTGACTTTGCCGCCGCCGCCGGATTCGCCAAAGATCGTGACGTTGTTTGGATCGCCGCCGAACGCAGCGACGTTGTCGCGCACCCACTTGAGTGCAAGCACCAGATCGAGCATGCCGGCATTGCCGGAGTCTGCCAACTCCTCACCGCCGAGTTCAGCGAGGTACAGATAACCGAAGGCATTCAGACGATGATTCATCGAGATGACGACGACATCGCCGCTTCGACATAGCGCCGCACCATCGTAGACGTGATTCGATCCGGAACCGGCGCCGAAGCCGCCGCCGTGAAACCACACCATCACGGGGCGCTTGCCGTGATCGTTCACGCCGCGCGTCCAAACGTTCAATACGAGACAGTCTTCGCTCATTGATGTCGAGCCGTCTTTCCATCCCGTCATCAACGGATGAACGGCACGAGGGGCTTGCGGCGCGCGCGCGCCGTAAGCAACGGCGTCGCGCACGCCCGACCACGATGGTGCAGGCTGGGGCGCCGCGAAGCGGGTGCCTGAGGTGTCGGCGCCGTAAGGAATACCCTTGAACACATGCACATCGCCGTTACGCTGACCGCGCACCTTGCCGCTGGTCGTTGCGACGATCGCATCGCTACTGGCTGCAATGGCTCTGTGCGTCATAGCAAATGGCGCGGCGGCGGCAAGGATGGCTGCATTCCTTAGCAGGGCGCGGCGCGGTGGGTAGCGATTGAGCGTCATGATGTCCCCTATGAAAATCGATCTGCATTCGTGTATTGCAGAGGTGGCATCAAAACTTTAGCATCGATTCCCTATTGCGGCATCATATGCCGTGTCGCGGAATAACAGCCCAGCTATGACTTCAAGGGGACCGACGCAAATGCCGCGCAACCGAGTTTTGACGAGAGCGTTCGCATGAGCGCGCCGCCGCAAGCGATGGGCGCCGCGCCAGCGGCAAAGACCATCAGCCCGAGGCTGGCGGGCTACACGGTGATCATGCTGATGATCGTCCATGTGATCAGCCATATCGATCGCAGCATTCTCGGCATCCTCCTCGAACCGATCAAAGAAGACCTCGGTTACTCCGATACCCAGCTCGGCTTTCTCTCCGGTATCGCGTTCGCACTGTTCTACGCCACGCTTGGGATTCCCGCCGCGTGGCTGGCCGATCGCAGCAATCGCCGTAACTTCGTCGCGATTGCTTGCGCGTTCTGGAGCTTGGCGACTGCAGCGTGCGGCGCTGCGCAGAATTTCGTGCAGCTTGCGCTCGCGCGTATCGGTGTCGCCGTGGGTGAGTCGGGCGCAGGCCCGGCGTCCGTATCGATCATTGCTTCGCTTTATCCGCGCGAGCGCCGCGCTCGTGCGTTAGCTGTTTATGCGCTCGCTTCGAGTATCGGTGTGCTGATCGGACATCCCGTCGGCGGACTGGTGAGCGATGCGTGGGGTTGGCGCTGGGCGTTCGTCGCCGTCGCCGCGCCCGGTATTCTCATCGCGCTCATCGTGCGGCTCACGGTGCCCGAACCGCCGCGCACAGCCGTCGTGGCGACCAAAGACGACACGACTTCAATGCGTGCGGCGCTGCGCTTCATCTGGCGCAGCAAAGCCTGCCGCTACCTGATGCTCGGTGGTGCGATCAGCGCGTTCCTCGCGTATGGACTCGGTTCATGGATGCCGGCCTTTCTCATGCGCTCGCATGACATGTCCGCCTCGGGCGTGGGCCTGCAAGTCAGCCCAGTCATGGGTGTGTGCGGCATGCTCGGCGGATTGCTCGGTGGTCAGCTTGCTGATCGGCTGGGCGCTCGCAATCCGATCCTGACGCCACGAATGATCACGATCTTCAAGATCGTGGCGTTTCCCTTCCTGCTCGGCTTCTTTTTGCTGCCGTCGCTGAACACAGCGCTACCGTCGTACTTCCTCGCGATTTTCCTGGGCGCGGTGTATCTCGGCCCAACTTACGCAATGGTCCAATCGGTCGTGCCCGAGACGATGCGCGCGACAGCGACCGCCGTGCAGCTGCTCGTCATCAACTTGATTGGACTCGGGCTGGGCCCGCAATTCGTCGGCATTCTGAGCGACTTCTTGCGCGCCGATTATGGACAAGAATCGCTGCGCTACGCGCTCGCAGTGTTCGCCTGCGCACACATTCCAGGCGCCATCCTCTACTGGATGGGCAGCCGCCACTATCGTGACGAAGTGATTGCGCGGGAAACAGCGGGCTGAGGCGGAAGAGGGTCGACGGCCAACGGTCGGAAAGGGCTACCGGCGACAGGCGACAGGCTACAGCCAGAATGCCGGCGCACGGCGAACGCTTCTCGCACACATCGGTTCTTCGTTAAGCGCGAGGCGCTCTTGTCTGGCTGTCGCCTGTCGCCTGTCGCCTGTTAACCGCAAGCGGTAAGGCCTGCGCGTTCTGACCGTCCCCCGTAGCCCGTTTGCCGTGGCCCGCTCTCATGCCTTGAACTTCGCTT
>CAZIXV010000027.1:0-21932 GCA_964543105.1 uncultured Steroidobacteraceae bacterium | reverse complement strand
GTGTGTGGACGAAGATGCAGCCGATTTATTTTCAGGAATTCGTCGAATCGGAAGCGGTACGCCGTGAGGCGTGGCGGCGGCGTTTCGACAATCGCGATGGCTGGATCGGTGCGCAACCGAACGTGGGCCACCTTGTGATCGCTGACCTGGTTCGGAGCGGCAAAGCCGGCGCCGTCATCACACAAAACGTGGACAACCTGCACCAGGCGTCCGGCATTCCCGACGAGCGCCTCATCGAGTTGCATGGCAATGCCAGCTACGCCACCTGCCTGAGCTGTCACCGCCGTTACGAGCTTGCTGATCTTGAAGTGGAATTCAGGATGCACGGTTCGGTGCAGCCGTGTTCGCACTGCGGCGGGATCATCAAATCTGCAACGGTTTCCTTCGGGCAAGCCATGCCTGAACTTCCGATGCGACGCGCGATGGAAGAAACGCTGATGTGCGATCTTTTCATCGTGCTGGGCTCATCGTTAACTGTCTTCCCCGCCGCTGATATTCCGGTGCGCGCCAAAGAAGCCGGCGTATCGCTCGTCATCGTGAATCGCGATCCGACCCCGCTCGATCACCTGGCCGACGTCGTCATTCACGACAGCATCGGCACGACCCTGACCCGGGCGGTGGCTGGCATCGATGCGAAATCGCAGTGATGCCCTGGGCAGTGCGCATCGCGTCTTATGTCACCACTCGCCGATGACGCTTTTGCGCTTTTCGCTGCCTGCAGGGTTCTACGTTGATCGTCTGCCCGCGCCCAAAGGGGCATCCCGCACCTAAGGACATTACCCGCGTCGGCACGCCCACCTAGAGTCCGTTCCGATGCAGCGCGACGGGCGCTGCACTTTCCAAGCGAGTATCGGTATGGAACGGGGCGTCGTGATCGGCGGGGTATTGATCGCATTGAGTCTGCTGGTTGCAGTCGTTCTCAATAACTATGCCCGGCGAGATGTGGTGTCGGTGCGCGCGCCCGCGCACGGCGTCATGCATGCAACGCCCAGCACCCCCTGCGCAAACGCGCAGACGGCATCACCCAACCCGCCTCCGAAACCGCCTTGCGTCCCCGACGATCGCACGGCACCCCAGAGCGAGTAACGTCGTACAGCGTCGCGCGCTCGCGCCGCATGCGCATCGATCTTCTATCATGCGTCGATGCGCTTACTCGTAACTGCGATCACATCGCTGCTGCTGCTCGCGTGTTCGCGCGCGCCGCAAGAACTCGTGCTCTCCGGACCGACGATGGGCACGACCTACACCGTAAAGATCGTCGGCACGCCTGCGACCATTGATGCCGATGCAGCGCGTCGCGCAATCGACGCGGTACTCGATGAAGTTGATGTCCAAATGTCGACCTATCGCTCCGATTCGGATATCAGCCGCTTCAATGCCGCAGCTTCGACCGAATGGATTGCGGTGCCGCCAGAGCTGGCTCACGTAGTCGACGCCTCGCGGCAAATCAGCCAGCGCAGCGGCGGCGCGTTCGATATCACCATTGCACCGCTGATCGCCGCATGGGGTTTCGGACCCGCTGGCGAGCCGACGACTTTGCCGAGCGATGCGGAGTTGGCGGCACTGCGCGAGCGCACGGGATATGAGTTGCTCGAGGTGCGCTTGGCGCCGCCGGCGCTGCGCAAACGCCATCCCGACGTGACCATCGATCTCAACGCCGTGGCGCCGGGACATGCGGTCGATCTGCTCGCCGAACGGTTTCTTGCACTGGGCTTCAGCAACTTCATGATCGATATAGGCGGGGAGATCTTGGCGCGCGGCCGTAATGCCGGTGGCGAGGTTTGGCGGATTGCCGTCGAACGCCCCGACGATAGCGAGCTAACGCCCTTTGATGTCATTGCATTGCATGACGCGTCGATCACGACATCGGGGGAGTATCGCCAGTACTTCGAGCGCGATGGGGTGCGCTACTCGCACACGATCGATCCGCGCACCGCACATCCCATCCGCAGCTTCGGTTCGGTGTGTGTGCTAGGTGATTCGACGCTCGCCGTCGACGCTTGGGCGACCGCAATGAATGTGCTCGGTCCCGATGCCGGGCTCGAACTGGCCGAACGTGAGGGCCTCGCCGTCATGTACTTGATCGAGCGCGAAGCAACGATCGAAGCGCGGATGAGCTCACGCTTCAGGCAGCGGGCGCTGCCGCCAGGTCAGTCAGTTCCAGCACCGCAAATGGCGCCGTCTCAAACAGCGTTGCAACCTGCATCTTGACGGCATCGATGGCGAATTCGCGCGCCGTGATGACATCGCGCACAGCTCGTCCTTGCAGGTCTTGCTGCAGTTCAACGCAGGTATCGCGCCACACCGCGCCGATCGCGAGCGTAGATTCTCCCTGCATCACGCTCGCCAAGCCGCGCGCAAGCACGACGATGACCGAGCGATCCTCATGATTGCGGATAAAGGCAAGCACGTTCGATTCGAACGCGCCCTCGACACGCAGCGGCTCGTAGCCACCGCTTTCAAACAGCACCGGATGTTCGCGGCGCAACTGCAGCAAGCGCGCCGTCACCAGTAACTTGGCATCGCTCGCGTACGGCGAGTTGAGCGCCGTGGTCAACCGGCTGACGGTCTCCTCGGCCGACAACTGCATCAACTCATCGAACAGCCGCGCATTCGCGTCGTAATCCACCGCACGGCGGTTGTCCGGGTCGACCAGCGCGAGGCAAATCGTTTCCGTTCCTTGATAGATATCCGGCACCCCTGGCGAGGTGAGTTTCAAGATCGTCTGTTCGAGTGAATTCAAATGCCCGAAATAATTCACGCTCTCTGCGAGCGAGGAGAAATCCTTCATGAAGGCATTCTGTTCTGGACGCTCGAGCAGCCGCGCGACGAACTCGCAGAGTCCCTGCTCGTAGTCACTATCGGGATTCATCCAGGACGTCGCACGCTTGGCCTCTCGCGCCGCTTTGACGACATACGCTTGCACGCGCTCGATGAGTGATTGTGTCGGCTCATGCGGCGACCAAATACCCAACAGCGTTTGATAGATCAGATACTCATCGTTGCGCGAAGGCGCAGGTCCGGCATCCAGCTGGCGGCGTTTGCTCCGATTGAGACGACTCCAGCGGGCGAGATGCGTTTTCCACGGCCCAATCAGTTCGCTCACGACGGCGATGCGGGCGCGCGCGTCTTCGCTGCGCTTCGTGTCGTGTGTCGAGCTTGCCAACATGGCATGCGGCCATGACTTCGCCCGTTCGATGTTTTCCTGATGCACGGCAGCGCACGAGAATGCGAGCCGCCGCGGATCGCCGCCCACCTCGTTGATACTGATCAAACGGTTGTAGCGATAGAAGGCCGTATCTTCGATGCCCTTGGCCGTTACCGGCGCGGTCACCTGCTGAAACTTCATCGCGAAATCGAGCATCGCCTGCGCATGCGACGGCGGGCGACCTGCCGCGGCGTCACCGAGCAAGACATCGCGCAGGAAGTCATAGCTCGTCAACTCGCCCGTACGGTCGTTGGAGCACGCGACATTGATGGCCCATTGAACGATGCGGCGATCTTCGTCGCTCACGCCGCGAACCGATATGTAGGTGCGATACATAGGGAAACGCGCGATCGTTTCGACGATCGCCTCGCGCAAAGCAGAGCGCGTGAAATCGCTCGTATGCCGATCGAGCTGCGCGATGCGATCGAGTTGCGTCGCGAGCACTTCCACTTCAGCCGCCAATGATGTCCGCATGACGAGCTTCTTCGCCTGATACACCAGCTCATCGAAGTCATTGCTGACGCCCGTGAACTGACGATAAGTGCGGTTCAGCGCATCCTCGTGTTCGGCGCTCACGAGCCAGCCATTGATCAAGGCCGCGAAGTCATAGCCCGTCGTGCCGTGCACGGACCAGGCATCGGGAAGCCGCTCGTGAATGGCGAGAATCTTCTCGGTGACGACATACAGCGGCTTTTCCGCCGGCGCGCCAAAGCGAGCTTGCAGACGCTCGAAATATTCCTGCGGATCGAACAATCCATCGGAGTGATCGATGCGCAGCCCATCGATATGTCCGCTGTCGACCAACTGAAAGATCAGCGCATGCGTTTGCTCGAAAACCGACACTTCGTTCGCACGCAGCGCTGCCAGATCGTTCACGTCGAAAAAGCGTCGATAGTTGATTTCATCTGTGGCGACACGCCAGTACGCAAGCCGATACGCCTGCGCCTCCAGCAACCGATCGAGCGCATCGAAACTCTGCGGCTCACCGACCGTGCCATTGATACGCCGGACCGCCACGCCGACGAGTTCGCGCACGGCAGGACTGCGTTCCATCAAGCGCATGAGCCGCCGCTTGTGCGCCTCCTTGTCGCGATAGCGAATGGCTTGCGACTCGGCGCTGTCTTCCTCCCGCGGCGGCAGGTTTGCGAATGCGGTGAGCAAACTTTCGAGATCCGCGCGATCGGGATCATCCGCGGACACAGCCGCAGCGCTCTCGAAGCTGCCGTCAAAGATCTTGGGATACTCGCGTGGGTCGATCGGAAAGGTGTGCTCGAAGTAACGCACATGGAAGCCGGCGCGCTCGGGATCGAACTCGACTTTGAGCTCGCCGCGTTCGAGCACCTCGCCGAAGGGCGCACCAAGGATCGGCACCAGCACGCGATTGCGCAGCGAAATGCGCGGCGGACGCCAATCGATATCGAAATTCACCGCCGCTTGTGCCGCAGGGCCGTTCTCCAGCAGATCGAGCCACCATTCGTTGGCCGATCCCATGATCCCAAGATGGTTGGGCACGATATCGACAATGAGACCCATCTCATGGCGATGCAGTGTGGCCACGAGCTGTTCGAAATCCTCGAACGTGCCGAGATCAGGATTGAGCACCGTGTGATCGACGACGTCGTAGCCGTGCATGCTGCCCGGGCGCGCCTTCAGAATCGGTGAGGTATAGAGATGACTGATGCCGAGTCGCGCCAGATACGGCACGATCGCCGTGGCCTGTTTGAAGGTGAATTCACGATTGAGTTGCACGCGGTAAGTCGCACGCGGCGCACGTGAGCCGCCGATCCGCCATGGCGCCTCACTCGATGCGCTCACGCGTCCACCGCAGCCAACGTCAAACGGCATTCCCAAGCGGCCAGCGTGCGCTCGTTCGCATCGTGCACCGTCGAATACAACACTCGGCCGGGATCGCGCGAGATCGTGTTGGGCGCGAGTGGGACTTCCGCATCCCCGAGATTGACGATCATCTGCAAATTACCGTCTTGCGTGGGCCAGCAACCCCACACGACATGATCGAATGCTTCGGCGCGGGGACTTGCCGCGGGAATCGAGGCGATGCGCGGCACGATGTGCTCTGCTCGCACGGCAATCAGCTCGCGAATGAAAGTCAGCCACTCGCGATGCATCGGCGCCTCGCGATCCTCCCAGCGCAAGCGGCTTTGTTCGAATGTCTCGCGCGCATTCGGATCAGGAATGCGCTCGCGCGCTTCCGCATCGTCAAAAGCCGCGAAGGAAGCGAATTCCGAGCGTCTGCCTTGCGTGATTGCCTCGGCAAGTTCGCCCTGGTAATCGCAGAAGTACAAGAACGGCTGACGCGCCGCATATTCCTCGCCCATGAACAGCATCGGAATGTGCGGGGTGAGCAGCAGCACCGCATATCCCGCCTTCAGCTGTGCCTCGCCCGTCAGCGTCGCCAAGCGATCGCCGAAGGCGCGATTCCCGATCTGATCATGGTTTTGCAGAAAATCGATAAAGGCGGTGGTGCGTAACTCGCGGCTGGATTCGCCGCGCGGCTCGCCGTTCTTGCCGTACGGATCGCCTTGATAGGCAAACCCTTCGGACAGCACGCGCGCGAGTTGCGCATGGGGATTGTCAGCGTAGTGCTCGTAGTAGCCGTCGCGCTCGCCTGTGAGCAGGACGTGCATGATGTGATGGAAGTCGTCGTTCCATTGCGCTTTCGAGATCCGCCCCCTGCCGCTGCGGCGCAGCCGGCGCGACTGGTTGTCGTGGTTCTCGAGAATCAGATGCACATGGCGCTCGCGCCCCGGCCCCGCATCGATGGCTTCCGCGAGTTCATCGACGAAATGCGTCCGGCTTTGATCGGTGATCGCATGCACTGCGTCGAGCCGCAGGCCATCGAAGCGATACTCGTTCAACCAATACAGTGCGTTCTGAATGAAGAAGTCGCGAACGTTGCGTGCTGCTGGACTCTCGAAATCGATCGCCGCGCCCCAGGGCGTGTGATAGCGATTCGTAAAGAAGCTGCTCGCATACCGCGGCAGATAATTACCTTCCGGACCGAAATGGTTGTAGACCACATCGAGCACCACGGCGATGCCAGCTGCGTGCGCCGCTTGCACGAATTCTTTCAAATCGTCCGGCCGGCCGTAGACCGGATGCGGGGCGAACGGCAGCACGCCGTCGTAACCCCAGCCGCGCTCGCCCGGAAAGCTCGCCAGCGGCAGCAATTCGATGGCAGTGATCCCGGTCGCAGCCAGTTCGCGGAGGCGCGGGATGATGGCCGCGTAGGTCCCTGCTTCGGTAAACGTGCCCACGTGCATTTCGTAGAGCACCATGCGATGCCACGGAATGCCCGTCCACTCATCGTCACGCCAATCGAAGCTGCCTGGATCGATGATTTCAGTGGGGCCGTTCAGCCCTTGCGGTACGAAGCGGCCGGCCGGATCGTTAACGTCGATGTCGCCGTCGATGCGATAGCGGTACTTCGCACCGGCGCCGGCGCTTAGCGTGGTTTCATACCAGCCGTCGGCTTGGCCCTGTAGGGCAAACGGCGCCGACTGCCCTTCGATGACGACGTCGACGCGTTTGGCATCGGGCGCCCAGAGCCGAAATCTCGCCTGACCGTCCGGCTGTAACTCAGCGCCGAAGGGCAGACGGTGATGTGAGGAACCCATGGGAAGCTACCCCGATGCAATCACATGGCTGCCTCGCCCATCTTCCCCGCACGTTCCATGTGAGCATGGCGCGCCGCGAGATTGATGAGCACATCGACACTGTCTTCCGCCGCATGCGCGTGATACTGACGCGCCACCTGCAAGCGGCGCAGCGTGTCACCCACTCGCTTCGGCGTGCCCAGATCGCTCCAGCCGCAGGGCGGCACGCGTACGACGCGCAATCTCGATTCACGGCCCTCGAGAACATGACGCGAAAAATCGATGTCGGGCAGGCGCTCGTACATGTCGGTAATTGACGCCCAAGCGGCGGCCGGCGGCAGTCCGGCATTGGCGGCGCGATTCATGATGACCTGCATCTCCATCACGATCGGCGCGAAGCGTTGCGTATACAGATTCAGAATCGTGCGCGCCGAGGCGGCAATGATGAAGGCGTTCCACAAGCCCCCCGCATCGATGATTTGCTTCGCAATCGTTGCAGAGGGTTTTTCGATGAAGCGACCGACGCGGCGGCCACCGAGTGGATCGATCTCGCCGGGCACGATGTAGCCGAGTTCCGCATCCACTTCATCGGGTTCGAGTCCGAGCAACACCGGCGCAGACTCATCGCGACCCACACGCGCCAGCGCGCTGTGCAAGGCTTGGCGCATCACGTTCTCGTCGCGCACGTAGTGATCGGCAGGCAGCAACAACAGCTTCGCGTCGGGATCTCGAGCCAGCACGTGTAGAACCGAATACAACACCCCGACTGCGGTGCCGCGGTTACGTGGCTGGACGATGATGTTTTTTTGCGGCATGTCGCCGAGCGATGCAGGCCACCACTCACGATGTTGCTGGGCGACGATCGCACAGACACGCTCTTTGTCGACGACGCTAGCGGCACGGGTGACCGCCTCTTCCAAGAGCGTCCGACCGCCCTGTAGCGAACAAAACTGCTTGGGCACGGCCGTCCCGCAAGGTCGCATCGTCAATGCGCGTAATCGAGTGCCTTCGCCGCCTGCCAGAACAATCGACCACACATTGCCGACGCTTGTCATGGACTTCTCACTCCAGCGCTTTGCCAACGATTGATTGGGAAACAATGCTTGCATGGGCGGCGACGACCGCTACTTCGTCTGGTTGTATGTCGCCGTAGTGCATGGACTCGATCGAATGTTTGGAAACAGCGACGAGTTCCGTTGCGAGGACGTCGACTTGCACACATTTCATCATCCACTCCTACACCGGCTCGGTGACGTGCAAGTGCACTCGCGAGCGGCGAGCAAACGATGCAGAGCGCGCGAGTGCGATCGCGCACCCGGAACCTTCATCGAGCGGCGGACTTTGCATATCGCAGCCGGCGGCCTATCGAATCGACGACGCTCATCCGTGCGTGTTTGCGTGAATGCTCGCAGTGGTTGGGCGTGCTGATGCGACCCGGCAAGGACGATCATCCAGAATCACACGCGGGCAGCACATTGCGATCCGTGCGTATCCCGGTGCGGATGGCCGAGGGCGAGACTGACGTTCGTGCCAGGCCACAAGAACGAGGCGCACCCATGCAACACGAACGAACGTCGTTTCTCGGCGCGGCGTATCGCGACGGCGCAACGCGATTTCGCGTCTGGGCGCCTGAAGCTCGCAAGGTCACCGTGCATGTCGAGGCGCCCGCCGCCCTGACCTTCGCGCTCGAACCCGCCGCGGACGGCTATTTCGTTGGCGAAACGCCGCTCGTCCAGCCAGGCGCGCTCTATAAGTATTCGCTCGATGACGAAGGCCGCTGGCCCGATCCGTGTTCACGCTATCAACCGCACGGACCGCATGGGCCATCCGCCGTCACCGATGTGTCGTCCTACCGATGGCACGACCACGATTGGCGAGGCGCCACACTCGAACGCCAAGTCATCTATGAACTTCACATCGGCGCGTTCACGCGAGAGGGCACATTCGCCGCGGCCATCGAGCGACTCGGCCATTTGCATGACCTTGGCGTCACGATGCTCGAGCTGCTACCGGTGGCAGAGTGTCCGGGGCGCTGGAACTGGGGCTATGACGGCGTGCAGTTTTTCGCCCCGTTTCATGCGTACGGGGCGCCGGATGATCTCAAGCGATTCATCGACGCCGCGCATGCACACGGTCTTGCGGTCATTTTGGACGTGGTCTACAACCACCTCGGTCCCGACGGCAATTACCTGGCGCGTCTCAGCCCGCACTACTTCAGCAGCGAGTACCGCACGGAATGGGGTGCAGCGCTGAACTTCGATGGCCCGTATCGACATGGCGCGCGGGATTTCGTCATCAATAACGCGAAGTACTGGCTGCGCGAATTTCATTTCGACGGCTTCCGGCTGGACGCCACGCAATCGATGTTCGACAAGGGCGAACTTCATGTCATCGCACAGCTAATCACCGAGTGTCGAGCAGAGACTGAACGCGCCATCGTCTTCATCGCGGAGAACGAAACCCAGCGCGGTGAGCAGCTCCTACCGGCGGCCGAGGGTGGCTTCGGGCTGGACGGTATGTGGAACGATGACTTTCATCACGCAGCGCGCGTTGCGCTCACCGGCTCGCGCGATGGTTACTTCCGCGACTACACCGGGCGAGCACAAGAGCTGTTATCGGCGCTCAAGCACGGCTTCTTGTACCAAGGGCAATACCACGTCGGGCAGCAACGCCATCGCGGCTCGCCGTTGCACGGAGCGCCGCGACACGCGTGTGTGCATTTCTTGCAAAACCACGATCAAGTGGGCAACACCGCTATCGGCGACCGTCTGCATACCTTCACGAGTCCAAGCGGCTATCGCGCCGCCACCGCGATGCTATTGCTCGGGCCGCAGACGCCCTTGCTCTTCATGGGACAAGAGTTCTCGGCATCGAATCGCTTCATGTTCTTCGCCGATCATCACGCGGAACTCAATCAGCTCGTGCATGCGGGCCGGCGCGAATTTCTCACGCAGTTCGAAGCGTATGCGAGCGAGTCGATGCAAGCGGCCATTCCCAATCCAGCGGCTGAGCAAACGTTTCTCGACTCCAAACTGAATTGGGATCAAGCAGGAACCCACACGGACGCACTCGCTTTGCATAAGGACCTGCTGCGAATACGGCGCGATGACCCCGTCGTCTCGCAAGCGCAGTCGTTACGGATCGATGGCTCGACGCTCAGCGAGTACGCATTCGTCCTACGTTGGTTCACGCAGGACGGGAACGATCGCTTGTTGCTAGTGAGTTTCGATCGGGAGCAACAGCTCGATGCGGCGGCCGAGCCCTTGCTCGCTCCACCGCACAACAAACGCTGGCAACTCATGTGGGCCAGCGAGACGCCATGTTACGGCGGCTTAGGCGTGATCCATCCGATCGCGAACGATGGACACTGGCGCATTCCCGGGGAATGCGCGGTCTTGTTTCAAGCAACCGAACGGGAAGATTCATGACTGCACCCAGGCTCGATGCTCGCAAACTCATCATCCCCTGGGACAGCGGCCGCGATCCGCAATATCTTCGCGAACGCGAATGGCTGATCACCAACGGCCTTGGCGGCTATGCTTCCGGCACCCTCGCCGGTATGCCCTCGCGCAAATACCACGGGTTGTTCGTGCCGAATCTGGCTTCACCGAAGGGCCGGCACATCATGATTTCCCGTTGCGATGAGTTCGTGACGCTGGGCGATCGGCGCGTGCACATGGGTGGCGCGGAATTCGTCGACGACCACGTGGTCGGGGAATCGCACGTATTCCTCAAAGAATTCCATCTCGACCATCGCACCGCCGTATGGCGCTTCGAGTTTGGCGACAGCCTGTTCGAAAAAGCCATCTTGATGCCGCACAACCAGAATACGGTGTGCGTGCGTTACCGGCTGTTGCACGGCGAACCCGTGGAGTTGCATGTTCGCCCGTATGTTTCCTTCAGACGTCATGACGAGGAGCCGGAACAGGAGCTGCAATCGCTCTTCACTCTGAGCGTGCAGCAGAACCGCCATGAGGTGCGGATCGAAGACAGCTCGCTCGTGCTGCGCATGCTCATGCAGCCAGGACCGAGCGCCTTCGTGACCCAGGCGCATGCCGAACGCGAATTCCTGTATCGAATCGAATACGACCGCGGCGATCCGCATCTGGAAAGTGCGTTCAGTCCGGGCTTTTTTACCGCGACACTGACGAGCGACACGCCCGTCGTGTTCGTTGCCTCCACGCAAAGCTGGCCGTCACTGCAGTTCGATGCTGCCGCGGTGTTCGACGCCGAGATCAGGCGTTGCGAAACGCTCCTGTCGCTCGCACGAAATCTGAAACAAGATCCATTCGCCGAGCAACTCGCGCTGGCCGCGGATCAATTCATTATCCTGCCGGGCAGCCGCTTCGAAGAAACCGCCATCGCACAAGCCAGCGGCAACGAATTGCGCACTGTCATCGCGGGCTATCACTGGTTCGGCGATTGGGGCCGCGACACGATGATCAGCCTCGAGGGGCTGACGCTATGTACCGGGCGGTATCGTGAAGCAGGCTCGATCCTGCGTACGTTTTCTCACTATGTGCGCGATGGTTTGTTGCCGAATCTGTTTCCTGAAGGTGAGCGTGATGCGCTCTACCACACGGTCGATGCGACGCTCTGGTTTTTCCACGCGCTGTCTCGCTACGTCGAAACGACCGGCGATCGCGCCATTCTCACGCAGCTTTTTCCGGTGCTGCGTTCGATCATCGAGCATCATCTGCAGGGCACGCGCTACAACATCCACGTCGATTCGCAAGATGGACTCGTGAGCGCCGCCGCCGAGGGCTATCAGCTCACCTGGATGGATGCCAAGGTCGATGGCTGGATCGTTACGCCCCGCCGTGGCAAGCCCGTGGAAATTCAGGCGCTGTGGTACAACGCGTTGCGCCTCATGGCCGGCTGGGCGGCAGAGCTGGGCGAGCCGAACGAGCAGTTTGCAGCGGCCGCCACGCAAGCGCGCGACAGCTTCAATCGCCGCTACTGGAACGAGCAGCACCAATGCTTGTTCGATGTGCTCGACGGACCGGACGGCGACGATGCGGCGATTCGCCCGAATCAGATCTTCGCAATCTCCCTCGATCACCCGATTCTGGAGTCGCGCCACTGGGCGGCGGTCGTGAAGACCGTGCGCGAACGCTTGGTGACACCGTATGGGGTACGCACCCTGTCCGCCGATCACCCCGACTATCGCGCTCATTACCGCGGCAATCTGCGCGAACGCGACGCTGCTTATCACCAAGGCACCGTTTGGCCGTGGTTGATCGGTCACTTCATCGATGCGCAGTTGAAAGTCGAGCCGGACCGAGCGGCGGCGCGGCAATACTTGCTGAGCTTCCAGACGCATCTATTCGATGCTGGCGTCGGCAGCATCAGCGAAGTGTTCGATGCCGAAGCACCCTGTCGACCCGGCGGCTGTATCGCTCAAGCGTGGAGCATCGCAGAGGTTTTGCGCGCGTGGATCAAAACGCGTAGCGAAGCCTGACGCTTGCTGAAACAACGTGTTCACGGCCCTGTCGGGAACCCGCGCCATGCGCGGTCCATTTCTTCGCAGCCAGCCCCACAATTACGACAGGAGCCCGCCATGGCACGAGCCAATCCCAAAGCGGCGAACGATGCGCCGCGCGATGCAATCGCACTTTTGAAGCAAGACCATCGCATCGTCGAGAAATTGTTCGATGCATTCGAAGAAGCCGACGATGATGAACTGCAAGCGATTGCCGAACGCGTCTGCCAGCTGTTGACGGTGCACGCGCAGATCGAAGAAGAGCTGTTCTATCCGCAAGCGATGGAAGCGTTCGACGATGAAGAGGACCTCGATCTGATCCACGAAGCCGATGTGGAACATCAATCCGCCAAGGATCTGATCGCGAAAATCGAGGCGATGACCCCTGAGGACGAACGCTTCAAGGCCACGGTGACGGTACTCAGCGAGTACATCAAGCACCACGTCAAGGAAGAGGAGAACGAACTCTTCCCGAAAGTGAAAAAGACCGATATCGATTTGAAGGAAATGGGCGCCCAGCTGTTCGAGCGCAAAATGCAGCTCATGCAGGAAATGGGCATCGAAATGGAAGCCGAAGAAGCCCCGGCGCCGCGTAAGCGCGCGAGCTCCGGACGATCCGGTCGTAGCTCGAGCGCAAAACGCAGCCAGGCACGCGCCGGTCAACGCAAGAAGAGCGCTTCTTCACGATCGCGCAGCTCTGCGAAACACTGAAAGATAGGAAGGCGATAGGCGATAGGCGATAGGCGATGCCCGCCCTCTGCGTGAGGGCGGGCTTCCGAGTTCGCTCGCTAGCTTGCAAGTCAGCGAGTTCGCTAGCCAGCGGCCAGAAGCTCGCCGCGCAGGTCCGTCCCTTCCCCGCTCTTGCGAGTTTGCAAGCCGCTCGCGGCCACGCGGCAGAAGATGTCGCACGCGCAACAGCCCCTCCCGCGTCTGGCTAGCTTGCTCGCTGGCTCGCAGCCAGCTGACTGGCCGGCCGGCAATCAAAATATTCCGAAGATCTTCTTCCTCGCGACATTCTTGCGGCGCGCGTTGATGAAATCTTTGACGTCGTGATCGAGTAGCGTTTCGAACAGATGATTGACGCCGTGGGTTTCTTTTAACGCCAGCTCTTCGCGATACAACGGCAGTACGCTGAAGAATGCGACCGTATGTTTCGCCGTTGCGAGCTCATAAAAATCCTGCGGGACGAGCAATGACGGCACGATCACCGCACCACACAGTTTCGTATGCGGCCCCAAGGGCCGTGGCGGCGTCCCGTTCGGAATCGTCTCGCCCCACCCCACCCAGCGACCCGTTGCCGGAAATGCGGCAATCGAGCGCAGCTGCTGCAAGGGCCAGTTCCAACGCGGCGCACGGCGCGCTTTGTCATCGAAGGGCCAGGCGCGCGGCAAGGTCATCATGAGTTCGATGTAACGCGGCGCGCTCAGCTCTGCCGGCACGCTCATCGCACGGTCGCTCATCCCACACGTCACGAGCGTACGCACCGGCCGCATGTCTTGCGGCGGAATGTGCAGGATTTCTATTTCATCGGGAGCGTCCGTTTCCCGCAAAGTTTCGCCGATGGGACCGAGATGCTTCTCGACGTGAACTCGGATGTCATTGCGGAAATTCGAGAAGCTGGAATCAGGATTCGCCACGATTCGCCCGGACTTGGAAGGTCGCGGGAGTATAGCCAGGATAGAGGATAGGCGATGGGCGATGGGCGATGGGATTTGGCCCGGTGATTAGGTGATCGGGTGATCGGGTGATCGGGTGATCGGGTGATCGGGTGATCTAGGTCAGAACTTCAGACCTAGCCTCGGGGACTTCTGGCCGTGATCACCGGATCACTTGATCACCTGATCACCTTCCTTTGACCCTAAACGCGAGCAGCACATTCCCTGGCGGCTGGCCGAACATGCCGTAGCCGGAGGCTACGAACAGCTGGCCGTGGGTCGCGACGAGCGAGGCGTTATCGATGGCGCCGCCGTTGCCTGGCACGCCGTTGATCGTCTCGAAGCTCTGGGCTGTGTCGAATGAGAACAAGACGGCGCCCGTCTTCGCATCGAAGGCGCGCAAATAGCCATCGAGGCCGCCGGTCACGACGGCGCCGTCGACGATCGTCGGCGCGCCGGACAAGCCGATATTGCTGCTACAGCCGCGCACTCGCTCGCGGCGATCGCCCGAGCAATCCGGCTCGGCGGCGAAGGTCCACAGCACCTTGCCCGTGGCCGCATCGATGCCATGGATGCCCGGTTTTTGATCGCGTGGAGCACCGCCTTGAGGCGGCGCGAAACCATAGGGGCGATTGATCGGCGCAAAGACGCGCTCGCCATCGAACGCAATTCCCCAGTGAATGCCGCCAAGCGGCGAGCCCTCACCGAAGTCCTGCCGCCACACCAAGGTGCCGTCATCCGGGTTCAATGCCCATACCGTGCCCGACTTTTGCCCGGCGAACAGCACTTCGCGGCCATCGGCGAGCTTCGCGAGAATTACCGAGGCGCCGAAGTCGACATCGCGAAACACCGATTCCTGTGGGCAGTTGAGTCCGCGGCGTGGTGTGCGCGTTGCGTTTCCCGCGGCTGCAGCGGGCTGCGGTCGGCTCGGCGTGCAGCCGCTCAAGAAAATATCGTTCTCAGTCGCCTGGAAGCTCCAACGAATCGAGCCGTCCGCCAAATCGATCGCGAGGATCGCGTCGGTCGTCGGTGCAGCCGGTTCGGAAGTCGCCTCACCCGTGCCCACGTACAGCAATCCGCGCTTGGCATCGATCGCAGGCGAATTCCATATCGGCGCGCCGGAGGGCCCCCAAATCATCTGCCCATCGCCACGATCGCGCACGGGCTTGGCTTCTTCCATCGTGCGCGCGATCCATATCTTCGCGCCCGTCTTGCCATCGAGCGCGACGACCGCGCCGTGCGTCTTGCAGCACTCGTGCGCTTCATTGGCGCCGACCGAAATTTCGTATTGGGAAATCGGCGCATACACGCGACCGTCATGAATGATCGGCGTACCGGTCGTCAGCGAAAGTGGAAAGAGCTGTACCGAGGTTTGCCAGAGCTTTTCGCCGCTCGCCGCATCGAGCATGTGGATGTTGGCGGCAGCATCGCCGACGACGAGCACTTTGCGCCCTTCGATATCGCCGTACGCTGCGCTCGTGCGCAGTGCCAGCTCGCTCTCGTACACCCACTTCAAGCACGGCTCGCGTTCGCTCACATCGATGGCGAGCACCTGCGCGGTTTCACCGACGGGAAAGAACAGAGTCGAGCCTACGACCACCGGCTGGGAGCGCATGGTGGTTGCTTGCGGAAAGGCCATCGACCAAGCGAGCTCGAGATTCCTGAAATCGTCCGTCACAAGCTCGGCTTGCGCGCGTGTGAGGTGACGATGATTGTGTTTATCGAAACCAAAACCGGCGACCGTCGCAGCCGGCGTCAAATCGACCTTACGTCGCTCGCTCGAGCACATCATTTTCGCGACCCATTCATCGTTCGCCCGAGCGGTACCGGTGAGGAAATCGGCCACCGAATTTTTTTGCGCATCACTCAACGCGGCCGCATGAAGCTTCATCTTGCCTTCGGTGAGCGCGTAAACAACATTGGAGAAGCGCATGCGGCGCAACGAATCCAAAGCGGGTGATTTCGTTGCTTCTGGGTTGTCGTGACATGCCGCGCAGGCAAGCTCATAGACGGCCTTGCCAGGATGAACTTGCATTGCCGCGGCCGGCGAGTCCGCCGCAGGTCCTGCACTGGCCGGCGGCTGCGATGAAGCCGCACTAGCAGCCGCACTTTGTTGCGCCGGCTGCGAACAGCCCATGACGAATGCCATCGAACCCGCCGCTAACGCCGCGAACCTGAACATCGACTTCATCGATCACTCCCGCCGTCGTTTATTCGTCCCGCAAGGGCGCTGACGATTTGAATTCAAAGCCATCGTATGGAGTGTCAAGAATTGCAACCTGCGCCGCTCGGCGGAACCAGCCCGAATTTCGCGAACGCTGATTTCGCCGATCAGAGTCATCCTGAGACAACGCTGGATCTAGACTGCGGCGAAATTTCTCCGGATTTTTATGACGCTGATCCTCATCGCCACATGCCTGTTGGTCGCAGGTCTCGTGAAAGGCATCTTCGGCATGGGATTGCCGACGGTTTCACTCGGCTTGCTGAGCTTGTGGATGGCGCCGGTGGAGGCCGCCGCCTTGATCATCGTGCCGACACTTGCGACGAATGCATGGCAGTTCTTGGCAGGGCCGCGACGCATCGCGTTGCTACGGCGACTTGCGACTTTGCTGTTCGGCCTCGTCCTTGGCACGGCGATGGGCATCGGCTTCTTGACCGGTGCCGATGCAGCGTTGGTGTCTCTCGTGCTGGGTGGCGTGTTGCTGCTTTATGCAGCGGTGGGATTGCACGCCACGCACTGGCGCATCAGCTCACATCACGAACGCTGGATATCGCCTTTCGCAGGCTGCGTGACGGGCGTCGTCAACGGCGCCACGGGCGTTTCCGTCATTCCGCTCGTGCCGTATCTGAATTCGATCGGCATGCAGCGCGATGATCTCGTGCAAGCGATGGGCTGCTGTTTCTTGGTGGCCATGCTGGCGCTCGCGGGCGGTCTTGCTTGGAGCGGACACCTGACGCTCGGGTCGGCACGCGCCTCCCTGCTCGCGCTCATCCCCGTCTTCATCGGCATGGCCGCAGGCGGTGCGATTCGTGCCCATCTACCTGCGCAGCAATTTCGTCGCTGGTTTTTCGTCGGGCTGATCGTATTGGGCGGTTACACGGCCATTCGCGCGGGCATTCAATTCCTTTGACGTCGATCACTTCGCGCACGTCCCTGTGCGCAGTGAAGCTGTCGCTTACTTTTCGAGCAGCAACTCGGCGATTTGCACCGTGTTCAAGGCGGCGCCTTTCAACAACTGATCGCCGGCGATGAACAGCGAAACCGAGTGGTTCGTCGGATCACTCAAATCCTGCCGGATGCGGCCGACCAGCAACGCATCCTGTCCTGTCGCATCCTTCGGCATCGGGAAGTAATTGCGTTCGGGATCATCGACCAGCTTCACACCCGGCGCCTTCTCGATGATCTGACGCACCTCTTGCGGCGTAATCGGCGACTCGCATTCGAAGGTGATGGACATGCAATGCGCCCGCAACACCGGCACGCGCACGCAAGTTGCCGAGATGCGCAGCGAGGGTTCATTGAAGATCTTGCGGGTTTCCTGAATCACCTTGGTTTCTTCATCGTTGTAGCCGGTGGCAGGATCGATCGCGGTGTTGTGATTGAAGACATTGAACGCGTACGGATGCGGCAACACCTTCGGCGCGAATTCCTCACCCGCCAGATGCGCACGCGTGCCTTCGCGCAATTCTTCCATCGCCGCTGCGCCCGCACCGGAAGCTGCTTGATAGGTGGAGATGATCAAACGCTTGATGGGATTCACCTGATGAATCGGCCACAGCGGCGTGATGCTCAGGATTGCCGCGCAATTTGGATTGGCGATGATCCCGCGATGTGTTTGAACTGCGGCGCCGTTGATCTCCGGCACCACGAGCGGCACGTCCGCATCCATACGAAATGCAGAGGAGTTGTCGACAACGATCGTGCCGCGCTCGGCAAGCATCGGACCGAAGCGCTTGGAAATAGAGCTACCCGCCGAGAACAACGCGATATCGATGCCATCGAGTGCCTCTTCGCGCAATTCTTCGATCACGAGCGTTTGGCCGTTGAACGAAACCTGCTGCCCTGCCGAACGTGCTGAGGCGAACAAGCGCAGGGATTGCAGTGGGAATTTGCGCCGCGCGAGGCATTCGATCATCTCGACGCCGACGGCGCCGGTCGCGCCCATGATGGCGACGACGGGTGACTTCAGATTCGGTCGGCGGGTACCGCGTTCGGCGGAAAACTGGGGTGCGACTGCTGCATTCATCTTTGCTTCCTCTCGAGTTGATGGAAGCCGGAGCGCTCATCTATGAGCACGCGACGTGGGACCTAAAAAGAAAAAGCCCCGACGTTTCCGGCGGGGCCTTTTGAAACCGTTCGTTCGCTTTCTACTTTACGCGCGCAAACAGCACAGCCGTCCCCGTGGGAGCTGTTTCGTTGTTTTCGAGCGTTTAATAGAGCGCAACATGGGGACGCACTCTACCAGACAGGGCAGAAAATTAAAGGGCGCGCGGAGAAGAGTCTCGTCGTGAGGGCACAAAGCGGACGTGGCAATCGTCGGCACGAGAGCAATGTGCGAGGGAGGGACTGCTGGGCGCTGGGCTGCTGGCCGGAGAAGAACTCGCGCACTCAGCCGCCCGTATTGCCTCTGGGCCGTTCGTTCCTTCTGCAACAACGCACAATCTCGTCAGGCTTGTTCTCGGTTGACGCTTCGCTGCTCTACAGTGCCCTCATGAGCGCCTTAGATCTTTATCGCGAACGATTGCGTGCGTGCGAGCAACGCATTCTCGAATTGGGCCGCACCGCCGAGCGTTTCGGTTGGTTGCGCGTCGTTCTATTTCTCGCCGCCATTGCAATCACTTGGTGGCTGTTGAATGAAACGGATGCGTCCCCATGGTGGCTCGGAATTCCGCTCGGCGCATTCCTGGCGGCTGTTTTCCAGCACGGGCGCATCAAACGCGCCGTGACGCTCACTGAGCGCGGCGCCGCCTTTTATCGCGCGGGCATTGCGCGTCTCGAGGATCGTTGGGAAAGCAGCGGCCAAACGGGCGAGCGCTTCGATGATCCGCATCATGTGTATGCGTCGGATCTTGATTTGTTTGGCCGCGGCGGCTTGTTCGAGCTGTTATTCACCGGCCGCACGCGCATGGGCGAGCGCTGTTTGGCGCAGTGGCTGCTGGAGCCCGCCAGCGTCGCCACAGTGGTGGAGCGTCAAGCCGCGGTCAGTGAACTGCGCGAACGCATTGACCTGCGTGAAGCCATCGCTGTGCTCGGCGCCGATGCGAGCGTCGGCGTACAACCGGACGCACTCGCAGATTGGGCTGAAACACCGAATCGACTGACACAACCGTGGCTCGTCATCGCAAGCTTCGTGCTGCCCGTGTTGTTCGTCGGCGCGGTCATCGTCTGGAGCTTGTGGGGACTGCTCTCGCCACTGGTTCTCGTGTTGGTGATCGAGTTCGGCGTATTGCGGCTCGTGCGCACCGAACTGCGCGAGACACTGCAGACGACCGAGCAGGCGTTCGAGGATTTGCGGCTGCTCGCCGGCGTACTCGAGCGCATCGAGCGCGAGCCGGTGCAAAGCGCTCGCTTGAAGGCATTGATGGCGAGTCTCGCATCACATGAGCGCAGCGCTGCCGATACGATGGCCAAGCTCGCCACGATCGTGCAATGGACAGAATCGCGCCGTAATCCGCTGCTGCAGTTCCTCTCGCTGCCGCTCATGTACGCCGTACACGTCGCGCGCGCCACGGAGCGCTGGCGGGCTGCGCACGGTCGCGTCGTGCGCGCATGGCTCACTGCCATCGGTGAAATCGAAGCGCTGCTATCGCTGGCAACCTACAGCTTCGAGCACCCGCAGGATGTGTTCCCGAACTTCATCGAAGGCGATGCACGCTTCAACGCGAGTGCGCTCGGTCATCCATTGATCGCCGATGTGCGCTGCGTACGCAACGATGTCGCCATCGAACCGCCCACACGCGTCTTGCTGATCAGCGGCTCCAACATGTCCGGCAAGAGCACGCTGCTGCGTGCTATCGGGCTCAACACAGTGCTGGCGATGGCGGGTGGGCCTGTGCGAGCGCAGGCCTTCGAGCTGACGCCGCTGCGCGTCGGCGCCAGCATTCGCATCAACGATTCGCTGCACGAAGGCAGTTCGCGGTTCTATGCCGAAATCAAACGGCTGCGCCAACTGCTCGATCTGACCGAGCGTTCACCGCCTCTGTTGTTCCTGCTCGATGAACTGATGCAGGGCACGAACTCGAAGGATCGCCGCATCGGCGCCGAAGGCGTGCTACACGCATTCCTGGATCGCGGCGCGATCGGTTTGATCAGCACCCACGATCTCGCCCTCGCTGACATCGACTCGTCCACCTCGACTCGCCTGCGCAACATGCACCTTCAAGATGAAATCATCGACGGCAAACTGCACTTCGATTTCAAACTCCGCGACGGCATCGTCACGAAGAGCAACGGCGTGGAGTTGATGCGGTCGATAGGATTACTGTCAGAAGCGGATGGGCGATAGGCGATAGCGGATAAAGCGCCGCAGTGCACCTCTGACCATCCGCGATCGCCTATCCGCTATCGTCTTCTTGGCTAACCAAACCTAAAGCTCGACGCCGTAATCCCGCCAAACAATCCCTCCTCGTGATACACGAGCGTGGCGGGGTCTTGCTCTGCTGCGCCGAGCGCGACCATCAGCGGCAGCAAATGATCTTCCTGCGGGTGTGCTTGGCGCGCCGCCGGCGCGTGTGTCCATTCGATCAAGCGCTGCGTACGCGCAGAAGGCGCTGAACGCATCAATGTCTCCTGCAGCCAAGCATCGAATGTCTTCGATGCGTGCTCGCCCGCAGGACCCATCGCGCGCATGTTGTGATACGACAGACCGCTGCCGACGATGAGTACGTTTTCCTCGCGCAGCGATGCGATCGCGCGACCCATCGCGAGATGCTCGGCGGGGTCGTAGCCGGCTTTGAGCGAAAGCTGCAGCACTGGCACGTTCGCTTCGGGATACATGATGACGAGCGGCGTGAAGGTGCCGTGATCGAAGCCCTGCTCCGGATCCAATAGGGCGTTGAAACCCGCTTCCTGCAATAGTTGCTGCGTCTGCGCGGCAAGTTGCGGATCGCCAGGTGCGGGGTATTGCACTTGATAGGTGTAAGGCGGAAAGCCGTAGTAGTCGTACACCATCGGCGGATGCGGATTCGAGGTAATGGCCGGCTCGGGCTTGGTCCAATGTCCGGAGATCACCAGTACGGCGCGCGGCTGGCTGCGCACTTCGCTCACCATTTTGATCAACGATGCTTCGAGGTAGCGAAACATTGAGCGCATCTCAGGGATGTAAGGCCACGGCCCACCGCCATGGGAGATGAAGTACGTGGGCAGTCGTTGTGAAGTTTTCATGATGCCAATGTCGCCGCGTGCGCCCAGCTTTCCAACCCTGCGCGCGGAATAACATTCATTCTGAACTTCGGCATGAGCATCCACCGAAAACTGGAACCCCGTATAGCGGTGAGCGGTTAGCCGTTAGTCGGTCGCTCGCGACCGACCTTCGTAACGCTTTTGACCGCTTCGGCGGCTGCCGACTTTCTGGAACCCTACCCATGCCGAATAACACGGTCGCGACTCAACACGACAAATACGAACTTCACTATTGGCCCTCGATTCAAGGACGCGGTGAGTTCGTGCGGCTCGCGCTTGAATATGCGGGAATCGAGTACATCGATGTAGCGCGTGGGCCTGTCGATGCGGATGGCGGCGAAGAAGCTTTGCTCGAAACACTGCGATCCGCCGACAAACATTGCCCGCCGTTCGCGCCGCCGTTTCTTAAAACAGTCGATCGCGTCATCGGACAGACCGCAGCGATCTTACTGTTCCTCGGTCATCGTCATTCGCTCGCGCCGATCGATGCGACGGGTTGGCTGTGGGCTCATCAACTGCAATTGACGATTGCTGATTTCGTCGTCGAGGTACACGACACGCATCATCCGCT
>CAZIXV010000026.1:0-22208 GCA_964543105.1 uncultured Steroidobacteraceae bacterium | reverse complement strand
TCTTGCCCGGGCGGGCAGTGTATGGCTCATACACACAAAAAATCCGACACTCCCTGATGTGGTGATCAAGGTCAGAATTAAGAGGTGTGCTTCTGGCCAAGATCACCTCATCACCTCATCACCTCATCACCTAATCACCCTCACCTCGTGAGTTCCTCAACGAGCGCTTCCATCCCATACACATCGCGCAGCGCCGTCATCATGATTTGAGGATGCACCGCGACCATGCGATTGAGTTCGGTGTCGTACCAATAGCTGCCCGCGATCGCATGGATGTTGCCGTCGAAGGCGAGTCCGACGATGCGGCCGTGAGCATCGACGACTGGGCTGCCCGAATTTCCGCCGATGATGTCGTTCGAACTCACGAAATTAAATGGCGTGTTCGGGTCGAGCTTCTCGCGCGCATCCAACCAGATCTGCGGTAATGCGAATGGCGCCGCACCGGTGGTGCGTTCATACAAGCGGCTCAAACGCGAGAAGTTTTCGATTTCCTCGCCGCGCTCTTGCCAGCTTTCCACCGCCCCGTAACTGATGCGCAAAGTGAATGTGGCGTCGGGATAGGTGTCCGTGCCCGTGGCTGCAAAGCGTACTTTCGCGATTTTTTCTTGCGCGGCCGCAGTCGGCGCCTGCACTTCGTTCTCGTAACTCTTGCGCAGCGCCCGCGCATCCGCGTCGATATTACGCGCCAGGATGATCATCGGATCATTCGAAGCAGCAATCGCATCTTCGCCGCCTTCCCATAAGGCGCGCCGGACTTGTGCATCACCGAGCTGCGTACCGCCAATCAGCTTCTTTGCGAGCGAATCCGGGGAGTCGGCGCTCAGCAGTTCGCGCACGAGCGGATCATCGGGTCCCAGGTTCTCGCGCATCTTGTCGAGCGAGAACGAAAGCTTCAGGTGCTCGTACTGTGGATAGATGGGCGCTTCGTTATAAAGGCTCGTCGTAACGCGCTGCAGGTTCGACTCGGCGAATTCGCGCAGACGCTCGTGGTTGGGTTTGGCGCGTTCTGCTGCGCCACGCACGAGACGGCGTGCATGCGAAAACAATTGGCTGTTGAAGCCATGACCGAGTTCGAGATACGCATAGCGGTCGTAGATTTGTGCATACCGCTCCTGCGCGCGTTCGATTTGCTTCCACGGATCGTTCGAAGCGGAAAACAAGTCTGCAAACTGAGGATCCGCCTGCGCCTTGGAGCGCAACGTTTGTTCCTGCTGTGCCTTTTGCGTCATCAAGCCATCGCTCAACAAGGCGCGATGCAAACCGCGATACACCTTCAGCCCGTTCTCCACACCGAGCAGGTTTTCCTGGACGATGCGCGCGGGCTCCTCACCCGTCTTGCTCCATTGGATCATGCGGCCGCGCAACTCCGTGTTGCGTAACAAGTACGCCGGGATATACGTGTTGCGATACATCTTGAGCTGCGCAAGCGTCCAGAGCCGATTTGTCGTGCCGGGATGACCGGGCACGAATACGGGCTCACCCGCGTTGGGTCCTTCGACACGCCAAGTCAGGTGATTGGGTGTGGCTGCCGGTTTGCCGTTTTCGTAGACACGCAACAAACTGAAATCGAGCGCCCAACGCGGAAAATTGAAGTTGTCGGGATCGCCACCGAACGCAGCAATCGCTTCGTGCGGTGCGAACGCCATGCGCACGTCGTCATAGCGTTTGTATTTGTATAAAAAATATTGGCCGCCTTGGTACAGGTTCACCGCCTCGCACGCGAGTGGTCCATTTTTGCGGTTCTTCTTCGTAGCGGCGGTGCATTCTGCTTCGAGTCGGCTGAGTTCGGCTTTGCGTGCGTCGTTGGCTTGCGCATCGGGTAGATCGGCGGTGGCTTTGTTGACCTTTGCCGTGACGTCTTCCGTCTCGATCAGTACCGAAAGGATTTCGCCTGGGCATTTGCGTTCTTGAGAGCGATTCGTCGCAGAGAAGCCGTTGGCGACGTAGTCCTGACTGCTGCTCGACAGATCCGCAAGACACCGCATGACGCAATGATGATTCGTCAGCACGAGCCCTTGCGGTGAGACGAAGGAGCCGGTGCAACCGGTTTCGTGGCGGGTGATCGAGCGTTGAATGCGGTGCAGCCAATCATCGGTAATTTCGACGCCGTATTTTTGTTGCACGGCGGCGCGCGGAAAATTATCGAGCGTCCACATGCCTTCATCGGCGACGGCCGTACCTGCCGCGATTAAAGAAAGCATCAATGCGCAGGAACGCAATGGAAGCATGTGAATCTCCTCGAAGATGGTTCGAGCAAGGATAGAGGGATTGCGTGAACCTCTGCCAGAGGTTCACTACGCATGGATGCGCGTGTGCGAACGGGACAGCGCGCCCTTTGACAGGCTCAGGGCGAACGGCAAGAAACCCCCAAGGCGAACGGGCAAGAGATCTTCTCGGCGAATGGACGAGAGTTCGGACGCGTCACGCCTCGGTTTGCATGAGTAACAGGCGCGTTCCTTCCGGCGCTTCGAGAATCGCGTTGGTCGCCTCATCCAGGCTGTCTGGCATTTCATCGGACAACGTAAAGCCGCGCTCGCGTAAGCGGGTCAGTCGTTCGCGCATTTGTGCGTCTTCGAAGGTCAGTAGTGGTTGCCGGAACGCGCGCGTGCGATACAGGCCGAGGTTCAGGTGGTCGCTCGTCAACGATGCGCGCGCGAACGGCGCAGGTTCTTCATCCATGGCGACAAAGCCGAGCGGTTCCCAGAAGCGCGCACTGGCGTTGATGTCGCGTACCGGCAAGCCGATTTCGACGAAGTAACCGCAGCTGGTAGTGGCCGCATCATTGCGTGGCGAAAAAGTGCGCGCTTCGAGCAGGTTGACGCACATGCCGGCAGGATCGGTGAAGGTGGCCTGATTGAAGACGTCCTCGCCGGTGCGCTCTTGATCGAACTGGATTCCAAGCGCGCGCAACTGTTCGATGCTGCGCGCCAATTCCGGCAAGACGAAAGTCAGCGCCGGCGAACGCATGACAGCGCCGTGCAAGCCGAGGAACAGTCGGCCATCGGTGACGACCGCGTACGGATACGGCCAGGTCTCACCGACCGACGCTTGCACGAAGCCTAATGATTCGTAGAACTCGAGCGAGGCGCGAATATCCGGCGTGTGCAAACTGATTTCGAGAAAGCGGCCGAGCATGGTGCTTGTCTTAGCTTTGTGCGCCGTGCGCCCATTCATGCGCGGGCGCATCGGCCGTTGACGCTGGCGCGTGACGCAGGATCAGATCGGTCAGTAAGTTGACGTGGGCGTCGCTCGCATTCAATGCCGGCACGTAGGAATAGCGGTGGCCGCCCTGGCCGACAAAGGTGTCGCGATTACGCAGCGCAATTTCCTCGAGCGTCTCGAGACAATCGATGGCAAAGCCGGGACAGGCGAGGGTGAGATCGCGGCGTCGGGCATCTCGCGCGTAACGCGTTAGAAGCTCGTCGGTATAAGGGCGCAGCCATTCGGCACGGCCGACCTGCGACTGGAAGCTCATCGACCAATCATCCGAACTCAATTTGAGTCGCTGCGCGAGCAAGCGCGAGGTTTGCTCGCATTGCGCGTAGTACGGATCGCCGGCATCGACGTACGACTGGGGAATGCCGTGATACGACAACAGCAGATGATCTCGTGCGCCCACCGTGTGCCAGTGCGCCTCGATGCTCTGGGCAAGCGCGTCGATATACGCCGGCTCTTCGTGATATTGCGCGATGAAGTGCAGCTGCGGCACACGCCGCCAACGCTGCAAGGTGCGCGTCACTCGATCGAACACCGACGCTGTCGTCGTGCCTGAATACTGCGGATACAGCGGCATGACGACGATGCGCGTGGCGCCCGCGGCGCGCAATCGTCCAAGGGCGCTCGCAATCGAGGGATTGCCGTAAGTCATGCCCAGTTCGAGCACGACGTTCGCGCCGAGACGTTGCGTCAGGCTGGCTTGTAAACGTGTCGCCAGCGCTTGGCTGTAGACGAGCAACGGTGAGCCGTGCTCGGTCCAGATTTCACGATACGCCTGCGCGCTGCGGCGTGGGCGGATGCGCAGGATGACGCCGTGCAGGATAGGGAGCCACAACCAGCGCGGCGTCTCGACGACGCGTGGATCGCCGAGGAATTCGGCCAAAAAGCGCCGCACCGCTGCCGGGGTAGGGGCATCGGGGGTGCCGAGATTGACGAGCAGCACGCCGAGCCGATCAAGGGTTTCGGAGGCAAGCTCAGGCGAACCGACGTACGTGGGCATCAGGTCTTATGCGCGCAGGAAAATCGAAGTCAAAACGGTGGCGTAGTCTGGAGGAATCGCGCGCTCAAGTCATGGGCTCACGCTTTTGCCTGGGGTCGCCGTCAAGTTAAAGATTCTTTATAAATCAATGCGTTATATGGATATGGCGCACTGATGCGGAGTCTCGCTGCGCTGCATCAGACAAAACCTCGCTTTCTAATGAGGGAATTCGCGGGGTTTTGTCGCTATACCCAATGAGGACGCGTGTGCGTGATTCAGGATGGCCTTCACAAGGACCCGAACGGGTTTGGGGCATGCAACCGGGCAAGGATGCCTAATCCTCAAGAGCGTCGTCGTGAGCGGTACAGATTGCAGCCCGGTGCCGCGGCGCGCTCAAGCAATAAGAACAGCAGCTGCAGGATGCGGCTGAAGACGGACCTTCTGCTCTTAGTGCCCACTGATCGGGGCTCGCGATTCGACTGCCCCCTCCCCGGGATCGCGTGCTCCGATCGGTAGGCAGCTGTCCTACCTCCCTACAGGAGAGCTGCCTCGGAGGCGGTTGATGGGAATCAGGTTGCCGCAGGGTCGTTACCGGCAGCGCCAAGGAAATTCCCCATCAGCCGCCACCGCTTTAAGCGGTCCACATGCATTCATTGCGGGATCGCTCGTTCCTTCTCCTCATCCGCCAGCGCCTATCGCGTTCTCTCCAGGATCGCCGTTACTCCCATCCCGCCGGCGGTACATACAGAAATCAGGCCCCGCCCCGATCCTTTCTGCGCCAACAGCTTCGCGAGCGTCGCGACAATGCGTGCGCCCGTTGCGGCGAACGGATGGCCGACGGCGAGACTGCTGCCTTTCACATTGAGCTTCGTGCGATCGATCGCGCCGAGCGGCTCGGCAAGTCCCAAGGCTTCGCGGCAAAACTGTGCTGACTCCCACGCCTTCAACGTACACAACACCTGTGCGGCGAAGGCTTCGTGGATTTCATAAAATTCGAAATCCTGTAACGCCAAGCCCGCATCGGCGAGCATCCGCGGTACGCCATAGGCTGGCGCCATCAACAAACCTTCCTTGTCGCGAAAATCCACCGCAGCCGATTTGGCGTAGGTGAGATAGGCGAGCACCGGCAGCCCCCGCGCCTTGGCCCATTCTTCACTTGCGAGCAATACGGCGGATGCGCCGTCGGTCATCGGCGTGGAATTGCCCGCCGTCAGGCTGCCGTTGGGTGCGAAGGCAGGTTTCAATTTGGCGAGTTTGTCCAGCGAGGTGTCAGGACGCAGATTGTTGTCGCGTTTCAGGCCGTGAAACTCCACGACCAAATCCTCGAAAAATCCTTCCTCGTACGCAGCCGCCGCTTTTCGGTGACTCTCGAGCGCCAGTTCATCCTGCGCTTCGCGAGGGATCTGCCAGGTCTGCGCCATTTTTTCGCAGCTTTGTCCCATCGATAACCCGGTGCGTGGCTCGACGACGGCAGGCAAGCTTGGCTTTAAGTGGTTGGGCCGCATGCCGAACCACGGAGCAATTTTTTGCCCCAGCGTTTTGCCGCGGGCGCTACGTAGCAAGAGCCGTCGGTAGGCCGTGGGATAGACGATCGGCACGTCGCTTGCGGTGTCCACGCCCGCGGCAATGCCCGAATCGATCTGGCCCGTCGCGATTTTGAGGCCGATCAGAATGGCCGTATCCAAGCTCGTGCCGCAGGCGCGCTGCACGTCGAACGCGGGTGTGTCTGCCGCAAGCCCGCTGTCGAGCACGGCTTCACGAGTGAGATTGAAGTCTTGTGAATGTTTGAGAACCGCGCCTCCCGCCACATCGCCCAGCGTTTGACCGCGCAAGCCGAAGCGCTCGACGAGCGACTTCAACGTAAATCCCAGCATCTCCTGATTGCTCACCTCGGCGTACGCGCCCATCGAACGAGCGAAGGGGATGCGCACGCCGCCGATGATGGCGACACGTTTGATCGTTGAGCCGACGAGCATGAAGGCCTCCGGTGAATTCGCGTTGGCAAAAGGGCACACGGACGAGCGCCGCGTTCGAAGTGTAGGCGCGCTCACTTACCGGCGTAAGCGCGGTGAATGCACAGGAGGAAGTTGCGTCGGATTGTCCGGCAATCGAGCCGGCGTATTTTACTCGCGCGTATCGTCGCGCTTTTCGCGATAGCCGTAGCCAAGCGTTTCGATTGCATCAACGCGACCGTCGACGAACCGCACCCGGCGCAGCAACTTATAAGGCCCGAAGTTATAGGTCCAAATTTCGACCGGCACGTCGACGAAGCTATCGCCGTAATGAATGATGCGGCCATTCAGGTAGTAACTCGGGCGGCGCAGGATGCTGCGCGTTTCGATCTCGGCCGGCTCCCCGCAAATATTGCGCACGGCGCTGCGCGTGTCGCCTTGTGTCACCAGACGGCTGCCGCAACGCATCGCGTCCGCGTGCGATGCAGATGCAAATCCGCCCAAGGCAAGTAGCAGTGCGAGTGAAAGGATGGCGCGCATACCCCGATCGTGCCTATCGGCAGCTGAATTGCGCGTGAATCAACTGGCTTATGAGGCGATACCGATGGCCGGCGCTGCTTCGGTTTCGATGGCGGCTGTGACGATGCGGTTCTTCCCTGAGCACTTCGCGCGATATAGCGCGCGATCCGCTGCGGCCATCAGTTCCGCCGACGAAGTGAACTGCGCGTTCGTTACCGTCGCGACACCGCCGCTGATCGTGACGCGATCCGTCGCCGGGGACGCGCCATACGGAATGCACAGGCGCCACACGCGACGGCGCAGACGTTCGGCGTAAAGCGACGCGCGGTGCCCATCGACGCCGGGCAGAACGACGACGAATTCCTCACCACCATAGCGCGCGACGAGATCGCTGCCGCGCCGGAAGGTTTCATCGAGCGTTCGAGCCACGTTGCGCAGCACTTCATCGCCGCGCGCATGGCCGTAGGTATCGTTGAAACGCTTGAACTCATCGAGATCGAGAAAAATGATCGATAACGGCTGCTGCTCGCGGCGGGTGCGGCGCAGCTCGCGATCAAGTGCGCGATCGAATTGGCGGCGATTGGCGATGCCGGTCAACGCATCCACCGCGACCAGCCGTTGCAGGCGCCGATTCGCTGTCTCGAGCGTAAGCCTAAGTCGCGATAATTGATCGTTGCGCCGTTCGAGTGTCAGCGTCCGCTGGCGAACACGAGCGTCCAACTCAGCACGCATGCGTTCGAGTTCGCCTTCGAGTTCCTGGCGCGCGCGTTGCTCGCTTTCGAGCTCACGCATGCATCGCCGCAATCGCAGCACGTAGATGAGGCTCGCCAGCGGCAGCGCAAAAGCGGCGCCAACGCCGAAGACTACCAGGGGCGCGATCGAGCCAAAGGCCATGGGACGCGTAATTCTTTGCCAGGTTGAGTTTGGGTGCGAACGCTCGCCGTGCCTGTCTGCCCCAAAGCGCAAACCGACAGGCTGCGAATCAAAGCACACGCACGGGGCTGCCGGTACACGAAGTTAACGAAACGCCCTGCGACGGACCGAAAGCAGCCGGCGCAGTGCGAGCATTACTGACGCGCGTGCATCACATCGTGTCCTCGCAATGAGCTTGACGCCCTTGATGCGCCTAAGGAAACTGCCGGCACGCCAAAAACCTCACCCACGATCACTACAAGAGCCTTTGCGTCGTCGATGTCGCACGACCGCTTTACCAGCTTCGCGGATTTCTATCCGTTCTATTTGTCGGAGCACCGCACCGCCGCCTGCCGGCGTCTGCATTTTGTGGGCACGACGCTCGTAATCACGTGCCTCGTGGCGGCCTTTGCGACACGCCAATGGTGGCTGTTGCTGTTCGTGCCGGTGGTGGGATATGGCTTTGCGTGGCTCGGTCACTTCGCGTTCGAGCACAATCGTCCGGCCACCTTTACGCATCCGTGGTACAGCTTGGCCGCGGATTTCGTGATGTTCCGCGACATCCTCGTCGGTCGAATCAAGCTCTGAGTCCCACATGAGTTCTTCTGGCATCGATCGCGCCTTCGAGCGGCGCTTGGCCGCGCTCGTCAACGCGCACGAGCATGGCGTCTTACAAGGTGGCTTGAAAGGTGTCGAAAAAGAGTCGCTGCGCGTCACGCCCGAGCGGCGCATCGCCCAAACGCCACACCCGATGGCGCTGGGCTCGACGCTGACGCACGAACACATCACGACCGATTACTCCGAAGCGCTCATCGAATTGGTGACGCCGGCTTTTGCGGAGTCTTGGCAGCTACAACAGTTCCTATGCGACTTGCATCAATTCGTCTATCGACATCTGGGCGATGAATTGCTCTGGGCCACGAGCATGCCCTGCATCGTCGGTGGCGATGATGAAATTCCGGTCGCGCATTACGGAAGCTCGAATGTCGGCCGGATGAAAGAGGTCTATCGACTGGGGCTGGGTCACCGCTCCGGCCGATTGATGCAAGCGATCGCGGGCGTCCATTTCAACTATTCGTTTCCTGCGCGTTTCTGGGAAGTGTTCGGTGACGCGCTGCAGGTGCGGCGCGTCGATCAGGACTTCATCTCGGCGCAATATTTCGCGTTGCTGCGCAATTACCGGCGCCATGGTTGGTTGATTCTTTATCTGTTCGGTAACTCACCAGCGTTGTGCGCGTCGTTCGTCGCCGGTCGCGAGCACAGCTTGAAGACGCTGACGCCCGGTACGCTATATGAGCCCTATGCAACCTCGCTGCGCATGAGCGATCTCGGCTATCGCAACAAGAATCAGGCGGGGATGCACATCTCGGTCAACAGCCTGCCAGAGTACGTGCGTGATCTCACGGCCGCAGTCAGTACGCCGCATCCGGAATACGAAAAGATCGGCGTCAAGGTGGATGGCGAATATCGACAGCTCAACGCCAACCTCCTGCAAATCGAAAACGAGTACTACAGCTACATCCGCCCGAAGCGGGTCACGCGCTCGGGTGAGCCGCCGACGCAAGCGCTACAACGTCGCGGTGTGGAATACGTCGAGTTTCGCGCGCTCGATGTCAGTGCGTTCGATCCGGTGGGCGCCAATCAAAGCAAGCTGCGTTTCCTCGAGGCATTTGCGGCGCTGTGCGTGCTCAAAGACAGTGCGCTCATCACCAGCGCACAACATGACGCGCTCGATGCCAACCATGCGATCGTTGCGCATCGTGGCCGCGAGCCCGGGCTCAAGCTCGATCGCGAGGGCAAAGCGGTGACTCTGCAGTCGTGGGCGCTCGAACTCATCGATTCGATGCGTGGTATCTGTGAGCTGTTGGATGAAGGTCAGGCACAGGCGTCCTACACCGCCGCCCTCGAGCTGCAAGAGGCGAAGGTGCGCGACGATGCGCTTACGCCTGCCGCACGAACGTTGGCGGAATTGCGCTCGACGGGAGAGTCTTTCTCAGATCTCGCCATGCGCATGTCGCAGGCGCACAAGTCTTATTTTCTGGAACTGCATCCGCCGAACGAGCAGCGTATGCAGGAGTTTGCTGCACGTGCGGCCGAGTCGCTTCAGCAGCAGGAAGCGATTGAGCGTGCCGATGAGCTGAGCTTCGATGCGTACCTCGCGCAATACTTCCAAAAAGCCAACGGGTAATTGCGCGCGCTGGAAAACGTAAGTCAACGCCGCTATCGTTCGCGCCCCTTCCGTCTTACGTCCAATTCTCTCTCGCAATCGACGCGACATAATTTGCAAGCATGTCGCGAACGCTGCATTACGTCGCATTGATCGTTGCGCGACGCATGGAATGTTGATGCACCGCACGTTGGACCTGCAAACTGAGAACTGTGCACGGTCAGGTTTCCCCCTAACGAAACCAAAATGCGTCACAGTTCGCGAGACCAAACAAAGAAGCATTCAACGGGGATTCGCAAAGGAAGCACACAGCGAAGAATCTGGCACTTATGAGCAACGTTACTAAGCAACTTTCATCCACCGAAGACGGTTTGAAGCACACTGCCGCGGCAAACGCCGATCAAATCGGCGATGAGTGTTTCGAACAGACTGTCGTCGAACCCGAAACCACCTCGACCGGTTGGGATTCGTATCAGGTGTGGCGCCGCTTCATCAAAGAAGCGCGCGAGCGCCGCCGCACACCGAGCTGAGTTCTACTTCATCGAGTGCACCTGATCGCGATTCTCTCCTCCTTACTCACCGGACAGGATGTCCCGACGCCGCAGGCGCATGGATGCGCTTGAGCGGCTTTCTTCGCGCCAACCGTCAACCGCTCCTTCCGGTTTGTAGTGTTTCCCGCTACCGTACGGCGCCTCCATCGTCAGTTGTCATCGCTCGGGCCAGGGCTGGCTTGATTGGGGTCGCCCCGAAGCTCGAGCCATAGCCATCCATGGTCGATTCGAATCCGCTCTCATTGGAGAGCTTCCCGGCTCAATCGCCGCATCGCACGCAATTGCAGCATGGCTTCCCATGGCTGCGTTTTGTGCCGACGCTGGAGCGCGAGTTTCGTCAGGCGTTGCGGGCTGAACAGCGACCGTCGATACGTCGCAACCTGTGGATCGCGGTGATTTCCGTCATCGGCTTTGCCTGGCTGACGCACATGGTGCTCGAGCCAAGCGTGAGTCGACAGCTCGACGGAATTCGGTTTGCGGTCTTCGCGCCGCTTCTGCTCATCAATCTCTTGCTAGTGCATTCGCGCTGGTATCAAAAGCTGTATCCGATCTCGAGCGTCGTATCCGTCCCGATCTTCGGCAGCGGCGTAGCGCTGGTGACGGCGATCGCCGCGACGCATGGCGTCAGTTTGATCGCGACCGTCGTGCTCTTGACGATTTTCGTCTACTTCATGTTAGGCCTGTTGTTTTATCAGGCGCTAGTGGGTGCGCTAAGCATCTTCGTTGCCTACTTGCTGATTGCGCATTACTTCGATGTGCCGGCCACGCAACTGTTGGTGGATGGCTGCGTGTTGGTGTTCACCAATTTGATGGGCGCGATGGTGTGCTTCACGCTCGAGCGGGCGAACCGCACCAATTTTCTTGAAGAAGCATTGCTGACGGATATAGCGAGTCGCGACGGTTTGACGGGCATCAATAACCGGCGCGTGTTCGATGTGCATCTGGAGCGGATTTGGGCGCAAGCCGCGCGCGAGCGCGTACCCGTCGCGCTACTGCTGATCGATATCGATCATTTCAAAGCGTACAACGATCGTTACGGTCACCAAGTCGGGGATGAGTGTCTGCGGCGCGTTGCGCAATGCTTGGTTGCATGTGCGCGCCGACCACTCGATGTGACCGCGCGCTATGGCGGCGAAGAATTCGCGATCGTCCTGTACGACGCGCGCCGCGAGTACATTGAAAATTTTGCACGCGAGATTCGCCAGTGCATTCAAGCGCTCGCAATCGAGCACCTCGCCTCGCCGCAGAAGTCCAAGCAAGTGACCGTGAGTATCGGTGCTGCATGCGTGGAATACACGAGCGGACGCAGTCATTACGGCTTCATTCAACTCGCGGATGAAGCGCTTTATACGGCGAAAGAGCGCGGACGCGACTGTCTCGTCATCATGGATAAAGAATACGAGCGGATGTCCACAGGCTCGTTTCGTGGCGCGGCGCGCTGACGCATCAACACGTTTGCCATCGATGCGCAATACGCGCAGAGCGCAGCGTTAAGGAGCGCTCGCGCGTCATCACTTGCTCGTAAGCAGTTGTGCGTGGGTAGAATTCGGCATGACCTTACTTCGTGTCGCCGAGCCCCAAGAAGAGCGCGCCCAACGTCTGGAGCGTGAATTCCAGGCGGTGCTCGACGCTGCGGTCGATGCCGTCGTTCTCTTCGATCATGAAGGCCGTATCGAACTGCTCAATCACGCCGGCGAGCGCATGTTCGGTTACAGCGAGGAAGAAGTGATTGGCCTCAAGGTCAATATTCTCTTACCCGAACCTTATCGATCCCAACACGACGACTACTTGCGCCACTACGCCGATGCAGGCGAGCCGCGCATCATCGGCATCGGCCGCGAGCTTTCGGCGAAGCGCCGCGATGGCAGTGAATTCTCCGCAGAACTTGCGGTCGGGCGCGTCAAAGGGATCGAGCCGCCGCGCTTCGTCGGTTTCATCCGCGACATCACCGTCAGGCGCAATGCCGAAGAGGCACTGCGTCGCAGCGAAGCGCAGCTCACCATCGCCCAGGAAATCGCGAACCTTGGCAACTACGTCGTGCACTTCGACGGCAAGTTCGAAGATTACTGGTCGCCACATTTGTATCGCGTGCTCGGGCGTCGCTACGGCGATACCTATGTCAGCGTGTCCGATTATTTGGAACCGATGGTGCACCCCGCCGATCGCGCGCGCTGGCAACAAGCGCGTGACGAACTGGAGTCGGGCGTGAAGTCGATGGACATCGAATACCGCATCATCCATCCCGATGGCTCGCTGCGTTACGTCCACCACATCGCGCAGACGACGCGCAGTTCCGACGGCCGCGTGCTGCGTCAGGTGGGAACGTTGCATGACATTACCGACCGGCGTCGCGCTGAAGATGAGGCGCGGCAAATGCAGGATCGCATCACGCACTTCGGTCGTATCTCGACGATGGGCGAGATGGCGGCGGGCATCGCACATGAAGTCAATCAGCCGCTCACGGCGATCGCGACCTACGCGCAGGCGTGCCAGCGCTTGATCGCAGCGGGCGAATGGACGCCCGAGGAGATTGGCGCCGCACTCGAGCAGATCGGCACGCAAGCGCTGCGTGCGGGCGAAGTGATTCGAAGGCTGCGCTCGTTCGTGAAAAATCGCGAGGTACGCCGCGAACAAATCGAAGCAAACCGCATCCTCGAAGACGTCATGACGCTCGCGCAAACCGATGCACGGCACAATGGCGTGCGCATGGTGCTCGAATTGCCGCCGCAAGTTGCCGTGGTGCAAGCGGACAATGTGCAGATTCAGCAAGTCATTTTGAACCTGATCCGTAACAGCATCGATGCGATGCTCGAGGTAACGGAGTCGCGTCGCGAAATCGTTCTGCGCGCACGAATCGACGCCGAAGGCGATGTCGAGTTCATGGTGGCCGATCGCGGCAGCGGTGTGGATGCCGAGACCATGGCCGAGTTGTTCAATCCATTTTTCACGACCAAGCCCGGCGGTACGGGTTTGGGACTATCCATAAGCCGTTCGATCGTCCGGGCTCACGGCGGCAAGCTGTGGTGCGATTCCAATCCTGGCGGCGGTGCACGATTCTTCTTTACCTTGCCGGCCGTTCCGGCCACTTCAGGGAGCCAATAATGAGAGCAAATGCTACGAACGCGCGCGCCACGATCTTCATCGTCGATGACGATATGGCGGTGCGTGACGCGCTCAAACTGTTGTTGCGTTCGGTGGGGCAGGCAGTGGAGACCTTCTCCTCGGCACAAGAGTTTCTCGATGCCTATAGCGAGGATCGCCCCGGCTGCCTCGTGTTGGATATCCGCATGCCGGGAATGTCGGGCCTCGAGCTGCAGCAAAAACTCAACGAGAAACATTCAATCCTGCCGATCATCTTCATCACCGGTCACGGCGATGTGCCGATGGCCGTCGAAGCGATGCAGGCAGGTGCAGTCGATTTCATCCAAAAGCCGTTTCGCGATCAGGATCTAATCGACCGCATCAACCAAGCGCTCGAAAAAGATGCCAGCAACCGCGCCGCGCTCGGTGAGCGTAACGACATCCGCAAGCGGCTCGAAACGCTCACGCCGCGCGAGCGTGAAGTGCTCGACCTCGTCGTGCATGGCAAAGCGAACAAGGTGATCGCGGGTGATTTGAAGTTGAGCCAGCGCACCGTCGAGATTCATCGCGCGCGTGTCATGGAGAAAATGCAAGCCTCATCGCTTGCGCATCTTGTGCGCATGGTGCTCGAGGTCGGGCAGGTGTAACGCCAAGTAATTGATGCGAAGCGCCGTGGCCAGCATCCGCGGCATTCGCTACCTGCTGACCGCGCAAACACCGTCAAACACTGACGTTTTGCGTGAGCCAACCTTAGGTACAAGTGCGACTTTTGAATGCCAGGGGCGCAGCCAAAGATGTTGCTCATGCGACCACGGCTCACCTGTGTTTCCACCGCCCCCAATCCTCCCTGCGGACCGGATGATGCTTGGTCGGCTGCCGTGGCCGCTTTTTCAAACTGCTTGATACGTTCGTGTTCACATCCCGCCCCATCGTGGCAGTGATCGAAGCGGACGCAACGGAACGCCATACGCTTTGTTCTCTGCTGAGTTCTCTCGATGTCGATGTCAAAGGCTACGACAGCGCCGAAAGTTACTTATCCGCGCGCATCGATGAGTACAGCTGTTTGGTCACCGATGTCTGCTTGCCAGGCATGTCGGGCCTCGATCTATTGCGTCACCTGCGAGCGCGCTGCAATGCACCGCCCGTGATCTTGCTCGGTGAAGAGTCCGACGTACGAGCCGCCGTGACGGCGATGCGTGAAGGTGCTGCGGACTTTTTTGAGAAGCCTCACGTCGACGCCACGATCGCACGTCGCGTCGCTTATTTGCTCGATCATCAAGTGCCTGACGTCGTGCATTGAGGCGCGGCCCGACCGCGTTGCTTGAATCGGTGCGTTCTACGAACCCAAGTGCGATCGCGGATTGAAATTGAGTTCGCGCTGCATGCGTTCGTACAACTCGCGTGCTTGCGCCGAATCCGCCGCCGGCGTTTGAATCTTGAGCACGACATATTGATCGCCGGGTGTGGCGCCAGGCAGTCCACGACCTTTGAGGCGCAAGCGTTGATCGGTTTTCGCGCTCGCCGGGATGCGCAGCTCCACCACGCCTGCGAGCGTGGGCACTTGCACCGTGGCGCCGAGTGCGGCCTCCCAGGGTGCAATCGGCAGCTTCAAGGTGACGTCTCGCCCTGACACCTCATAAAGCGGATGCGGCTTGAAGCCGATCTCCAGGTACAGATCACCGGCGGGACCGCCGTGGGTTCCGGTGCTGCCTTGGCCAGCAAGTCGAATGCGCTGACCTTCGGTGACACCTTTCGGAATCGTCACTTTGAGCGTGCGCGGGCGTACGGCGATATGTCCATCGTCGCTCAACTGTGGCGCTTTGAGTTCGATGGTCTGGGTGCCGCCATTGAACGCGTCTTCCAACGCGATCTGAATTCTCGCGGTGTGATCTTGTCCGGCAGCGGCGAAACCGCCGCGACCGCTGTGAGGGCCGCGTTGGCTGAATGGGCTGCGCGCGCCGAACAGCGAAGAAAAGAAATCGCTGAAACCGGGATCATCGCCAGGGCCTGCGCCCCGTCCGCCCCGGCCGAACGAGAACTCGAAATCATTGCCCCAGTTCGGCGGCGGAGTGAACTGCTGGCCTTGGCGCCAATTCGATCCGAGCTGATCGTAAGCCGCGCGCTTTTCCGGATCCTTGAGGACTTCGTAAGCTTCCTGGACGTCCTTGAACTTATCCTCGGCGTTCGCTTCCTTGCTGACGTCGGGATGATATTTGCGCGCCAGTTTGCGGTACGAGCGCTTTATTTCGTCTTGGCTCGCATCACGTGCGACGCCGAGCACCTTGTAGTAGTCCTTGTAATCCATAGGAGTTGCGGTACAGCTTGAGTCCTCATTCTTCGGCCGATGGCTCGAGGGAACGTAAGGCGCACCGCAGCAAATTCAAGGCCGGCGCGAGGCCGCGAAAGTAGCAAATTGCGCTTGCAGCGTCAGCGCCACCGCAGCGATCGAACCCGCAAGGTTAGTAACAACAGCAATGCCAACACGCTGACCCATGCCTTGCTCAGGGCGCCACCGCCGCCCCGTGCGGCTGGGGTCGTGGCGGGTGATGCATCGATCGCGGGGATGCCACCGCTCGGATCGGGTTGCGCGACAACTTCAATGGTGGCGGTGCCGGCATTGTTCAGGTGCGAGGCATCGACGCTCGTGATGAGTTGCGCGGTGATCGTGTTCGTCCCAGCCGTGAGCGCGCGCAAGGTGATATTGACGTCGCGAGTTACGCCGCCAGAGATCGCGCCGAGCGTGCAATCGACGACGCCGGCGCCGCTCGTGCATGAGCCCCCGCTGACCCACGCCTCGATGATTTCAAGTTCCGCGGGGATCTGTATTTCGCTGCGTCCGTGCATCGCCGTGCGACCGCCGATGTTCGTCACGGGCAACGTCCATTCAAAAAGCTGTCCGACCTGCTCGCGCCGCGTGCCCAGGTCTGCGGGGATCGATAAGTCGGCAGGCGATAGCACCGTCACGCAGTTGGCGGCGCTGATGCGTCGCAGAATTTGTGTTTGGCTGCACTGCGAGAACGTTGCCTTGGTTGCGTGCACCTTGGGAGACATCAGAAATTCGTTCTGCGGCACCGCGCTGCACTCACCTTCGCCATCGTGCTTCGCGCCGAAGTTGTGGCCGATTTCATGCGCGGCGATCAGCGATTCGAGCCAGGCGCCGCGGCCGCGAACCTCAGTCAAGGCAACGCCGAATTCGCCGTCGCAGACAGTGCCGATGTAACCCATGCCGACCGTCTCGCCCGCCAGATCGCGGCCGGTAAACAAATGCGTAAGGCCGCGCGACTTGAGTTGCGGGCTGACCCCTCGATGAGCGCCCAACGCCTTGAGCAATGCGTCCGGTGCATTCGTTCGTGGCAACGGATCGGTGTGCGCGTCATAGATGATGGTGGTCGGTGCTTGCACTCGCACGCCGAGTTCGGCTGTGAAAATGCCGTCGATATTGTTGAGCCGCAGCAGCATCTGATCGAGCGCTTCGGCGTCGGAGCTGAACTGACCACGAAACGCCGCATCGCCAATCGCGGAAATTTCCAGGCGCAACACTTCGCTCGCGGCCTGTTGGATCGTCGCAGTGCGTTTCAATGCACCCAGTTCGCGGGTGAGGGCGGTGTAAGCCTCGAGCGCAGTCGTCTGTGTTGCTGCAGTGACGCCGCACAGGGTCGCTCCGGCATCCAGGATCGTGTCCGATAACTTGAACAACACCGTCGAGCGCTCTGGATCCTCGAGGGGCGGAACCAGCGCCGCGTGCACGGCTGCGCCCGGTTCGATGACGTACAGATCGACGCCGTCCCACACCAGGCCATGAACGTTCGACCCGCGCGTTGCGATGCGCGCCCATGAGCCGTCGATACCGGTGAGACGGCCGCGGTACAGCCGTACCTGCGAGTCGAGATGCGTGGGTACTGCGCCGTTCGGTTCGAGCGCTAACTCCAGGCGCCGGCCGTAGGCGTCAAATTTGAGCAAGCGCTGCTCGGTGCGTTTCTGCGTCAGCGCAGGACGCGGATCTATCGTCGTATTGAACTTCTCGAAATAGAGAATGCGGGCGTTCCCCCACTCCGCCGCTGTAGCGAACGCTGCATTGGGCGACGCCATAGCCCACAGGAGCATGACGCACGCACAGGCAGCCGAGCCCCGGTCGGACAGCCTTCCGAGCATTCGCATTCATGATTCTCCCGCTGAACTTTGCGATTTGTCGCATGAGGGGGAGCGCGCGAGCAAGGAACTGCTTCGCTCTGTCCGAGCAGGCGTCGTTCTGTTCGCAACCATCGCCCGACCGTGTTTGCACTAAAGCAGTGCGTCGATTTGGTTGCATGAGCCAACATGGTGCGCCCCTGCACGAATTCGATGCGACGATGTGCGCGAAACGCGCACGTAGGCTGATGCCGTGGCCGGGCACAGAACGTGCATTGCAAACTCACGTCGCTGTAGGCTACGCGGGCCGCAAACCTCGGCCTGCCGGCGGCGCTAAAAATTCCATTCGATCGATCCCGCAGTCCGAGACAGGAGCCACGGGGAAATGAAACTCATCAGCGCAATCATCAAACCATTCAAACTCGACGACGTGCGCGCCGCACTGTCTGAAATCGGCGTCTCGGGAATGACTGTCACAGAGGTCAAAGGCTTCGGGCGTCAGCGCGGCCACACCGAGCTGTATCGTGGCGCGGAATATGTCGTGGACTTCGTCCCTAAAACCCGCATCGAAGTCGCAGTCAAGGATGCGCTCGTCGACCAAGTCGTCGAAGCCATCATCGGTGCCGCCAAAACCGGCAAGGTCGGAGACGGCAAGATCTTCATCACCAATCTGGATCGCGTGTTGCGCATCCGTACCGGCGAGACCGACGACCAAGCGCTCTAAGTGCAGCGCCCTCCCCTGTGCAGCAGGGGAGGGACGATTCGACGTATTTAGCCCGCCTTCAAGGCAACAACACGGTTGATCCGGTCGTCTTTCGTCCTTCCAGATCGCGGTGTGCCTGCGCTACTTCGCTCAAGGGGTAGGTCTGGCCGATATTCACGTTGACGACTTTGCGTCGTACGACATCGAAGAGTTCCTGGGCCGCTCTATCGAGTTCGCGACGCGTTTCGATGTAGTGAAACAGGGTCGGGCGAGTCAGAAACAACGAACCGCGCTTTGCCAGTTCGAGCGGGGCCATCGGTGGCACCGGCCCTGAGGCGTTGCCGTAGGTCACCATCATGCCGCGCGGTCGCAGCGAATCGAGCGAGCCGAAGAAAGTGTCCTTGCCGACCGAATCGTAAACGACGTGCACGCCCTTGTTCTTGGTGATGGCTTTGACCCGTGCCACCCAGTCATCCGAGGTGAGCAGGACGTGATCGGCGCCGTAGCCGCGCACCAGATCTGCTTTCGGTTCTGAGCCGACGATGGCAATCACGACGGCCCCGACGTGCTTCGCCCATTGCACCGCGATCGAGCCGACGCCGCCTGCCGCGGCATGGATCAAGACGAGATCTCCCTTGCGTACGCGGTATGTCTTGCGCAGTAACGCGTGCGCGGTCAGGCCTTTGAGCATGATCGCGGCGGCTTGCTGATCCGATATGTCATCGGGCAGGCGCACGAGACGCGCGCTCGGAATCAGTCGTACCTCGGCGTACGCGCCGGCATTGCTGCCCGTATAAGCCACCCGATCACTGACGCTGAAGCCTTTGACATTCGAGCCGACCGCCTCGACGACGCCAGCGGCTTCGCGGCCCAGCACCGCTGGCAGCGGTGATTTGTACAAGCCCGTGCGCTCGTACACATCGATGAAATTGAGCCCGATCGCGGTGTGCCGCAGACGCACTTCATTTGCGCCTGGCTCGCCGATCTCGACGTCTTCGTAAGTCAGGACCTCAGGTCCACCGGTCTGGTGAATTCGAACGACTTTAGGCATGAACACTCCCGTCTCACTGCGACACGCAACGTGGAAGCGGCAGTGTAGCCGCGAGATTCATGCGACAGGGACGTCGAGATGCGGTTGCGCCGCGGGGTGTAAATGGTTTTCTCGCGAGGTTAAGCCTCGTTCATCGTCGTCCATCCCGGCTGGCTGGCGACACGCTCCAACCAGGCGCGGATGTTCGGGTAGGAGGCGAGATCGAAGCCGCCTTCGTGAGCGACGTGTGTGTACGCGAACAGGGCGATATCGGCGAGACTGAAGCGCTCCGCGACGAGATAGCTGCGGCCTCGCAATCCTTCTTCGAGCACATCGAGTGCCGCGTAGCCGCTTTTCATCTTCTCGATCAGCTTTTCGCCGAGCTCGGCGCGCGTCTTGCGCAGGATGCTCGTCCAAAAGCGCACGGTGCCGACGCTGGGCTCGAGGTGGTACTGCTCGAAACACAGCCAATGCCACATGCGGGCACGATCGAAGGCGTCGCTCGGAATCAAATGCGAGCCTTCCGCGAGAAACGCGATGATCGCGTGGCTCTCAGGCAGATAACCTCGCCCGGGAACTTCGAGCAGCGGAATCCGGCCACTCGCGTTCATCGCCAGAAATTCCGGCGTACGCGACGCGCCATTCATGATGTCGACTTGAATCGACTCGTAGGGAATGCCGAGTTGTTTAAGGACCAGTCGTACCTTGTAGCCGTTCCCAGAAGGGAGGTAGTCATAGAGGCGGTACATCATCGCTCCCTGCGCGGCCCCGACGTCTACGCTCGAAGCGTCACCGCGCCGCGCGAAATCGCGAGCGCACCGCTGCGCACCACTTCCAGAACTTCACCGTAACTTCCGACCTGTGCGATGAAACGATTGATCTGCGCTTCGCTGTCGGTCAGTTCGATCGTGAAGCTGTCCGCCTCGTCTGACAGGATGCGCCCGCCAGCTTCTTTGATGGTTGCACGCAACGTATCAATCAGGCTTTTCGGCGCGCGCAATTTGATCAACAACAATTCGCGCTCGATGTGATGACCCACAGTCATGTCGTCGACATTCACGACGTCGATGAGCTTCAACGACTGATTCACGATCTGCTGGATGACGGCTTCGGTGCCGCTCGTTACGAGCGTCAAACGCGACACCGTGGGGTCTTCGGTCGGTGCAACGTTCAGCGATTCGATGTTGTAACCGCGTGTCGAGAAGAGGCTTGCGACGCGAGTCAACGCCCCCACTTCGTTCTGAAGCAGGATCGAGACGATGTGTCGCTTGGGCGCGGTCATTCCGGAATTCCTCGTCGAGGTGATGCTGATGGGGTTCGTGTTCATGGTCGTCGTCGCAATCAAATCGCGCGCGGAAGGATACAGGAGCCGCTGGCAAAACCGCGCCTGAGAGTGCAGCACGCTTCGCCATGCGGAAAAGATGGGAGAAAATGTCCGCTCGCTAACGCCTTTTCGTCTGCTTCTGCTAGTCTCTTTGCACTGCACTAAGACCTGCCTTGAGAAGGACCTTAGAGGCGCAGTGAACATATTCCACCCTGCAAACAGGGCTCCCTTGTGAAAGAAAGTATCGCTATCTCGAGCGCCGCCGCTCATCCGCTCGCCGGTCGTCCCATGTCGGGCGCCGAGATCATCGTGCAAGTCCTCGCGGACGAGGGCGTCGACACCGTATTCGGCTATAGCGGCGGCGCCATTCTGCCGACGTACGATGCGATCTTCGTGCACAACCAGGAGTGCGGGAAAAGCGGCACCACGCAAATGCCGCTGATCGTTCCGGCGAACGAGCAAGGCGCCGGCTTCATGGCGGCAGGATACGCACGCGCGAGCGGCAAAGTTGGGGTCTGTCTCGTCACTTCAGGGCCCGGCGCCACGAATACGGTGACGCCAGTGCGTGACTGTATGGCGGATTCGATTCCCATCGTCGTCATCTGCGGCCAAGTTCCTACTGCAGCAATCGGCTCCGACGCATTTCAGGAAGCCCCGGTTGCCAGCATCATGGGATCGGTGGCGAAGCACATCTTCCTCGTCACTGATGGCGAAAAGCTCGAAGCCACGATTCGTACTGCATTCGAGATTGCGCGCACGGGCCGTCCGGGTCCGGTCGTGGTGGATATTCCCAAAGACGTTCAAAACTGGCGCGGCGAGTTTCAGGGCGCCGGCAGGTTGCCGGTGTCGGGATATCGGCATCGCATGAATCGCCTCGGGCGCGCCGCATTGTCGGAAGCGCAGTGCGAGGCCTTCTTCGCGAAGCTGCGCGAAGCGCAGCGTCCCTTGCTCTATGTCGGTGGCGGCGCGGTGCATTCCGGCTCCGCACAAGCACTGCGCGAACTTGCAGTCGAGTTGCAGATCCCCGTCGTAAGCACGCTCATGGGTCTCGGCGCGTTCGATACGAAACATCCGCTGTCGATGCACATGCTCGGGATGCACGGCACCGCGTTCGCGAATTACGCGGTCGAAGATTGCGATTTCCTCTTCGCGCTCGGCGCGCGCTTCGATGATCGCGTGGCCGGCAACCCCGCAAAGTTTGCGCCGCGTTCGAAATGTATTGCGCAGATCGATATCGACGTCAGCGAAATCAACAAAGTGAAGCATGTCGATTGGCACTACGTCGGTCTGCTTCCCGAGGCGTTACGAGCGCTCAAAGCGTATGCACGACGCGTCGGCTTCAAGCGCGATTGGAGCGAATGGATTGCGCATTGCGCCGAGCTGAAGCGCACGTATGCCATGAACTACGATCGCGACAGCGCGCTGATTCAGCCGTATCACGTCATCGAAGAGATCAACAAGCTCACGCGCGGTGAAGCGATCATCAGCACCGGCGTCGGTCAGCATCAGATGTGGGCGGCGCAGTATTTCGATTTCCGTCAGCCGCGACTATGGTTGACCTCGGGCAGCATGGGCACGATGGGCTTTGGTCTGCCCGCCGCGATCGGCGCGCAGTTCGCGCATCCCGATAAGCTGGTCATCGACAT
>CAZIXV010000025.1:0-22450 GCA_964543105.1 uncultured Steroidobacteraceae bacterium | reverse complement strand
ATTCGCCGCGGCGTTTCGCCTCATCCTTGAACAATTCCTGCAGGTGTTTAGGTAACGCGAAAGTTACGGTGGCACCAACAGGGACTACAGGCGAACTCCCAGGCTCGATTTTCACCATCAGTCCGTGCGGAGACGGGAACGCTCGGGCGAACCAAGGCTTCAGGTCTTCGCCGACATTGCCGAGCAAGTCGACCCACTCTCTTGCAGCTGCTGCCAGTATGATTCCGCTGGCAAATGTACCGTACTTGGAATCGGCGACGAGCATGCCCAGAACGTCCACTCGATGACGACCTGATGCATCGGGATATCCGTCTTGTCGTTGAACCGCAATGATCCCGTTCAAGATCGTCGCATCCGCCTTCTGCCCCCCGATACCGTGCTTCCAAGAATTCGCTAGGCGCCCCGTCACCTGTATGGGTATCGAAGCTAGTACACGGTCGTTGTGAGCTCTTAAGTCGCCACCTAAGCGCTTAACGAGCCTGCGCGCCGCATCCTCAATGCGCTGCAGCGACAATGCGACCATGACAATGTTCTTTTGCAGCTGACCTATAAACGGCTTCGTTTCGATCTCATCGGCGTATTGAATGGATAAATTCGCGGAGTGCAGATCATCAAGCGCTAACTCGACACCCGCAAGGCATTCGGACAAGGCTGCCTTCGCCGCCTGGACCTTTCGTTGGGATTGCATGGCCATTCTCTCGGGCCTAACGCGCCGTTAACCCGGAGCCGCGTCTTCGCGGCGATCGGGGTGAACGGATTGATAGGCCGATCCGAATCATCGGACGCGTCGATTATCGCCATCCATCTCAACGAGCCCCATCGGATTGCCTGCAGGATCTTTGAACAAACCAAGTACGACCACACCGGGGACTTCGAAACGTGGTGCGTCGACTGTGCCGCCATGCTCACTGACTAGCGCAAGGCTCGCGTTGATGTCCGGTACTCCGATGTAGATGCGCTTCTCTGCGGGATCTTGACGAATGGTGCCTGGCAGCGGAGAGACAACGGAAACGCTGAGATTCCCTCTTTGATCCAGCTCCCACCCGAATACCTTCAGGTAGAAGCCGGCCAACTTCTTGCTATCCGGCCCCGCCAAGTCAAAAAACACAATCGGAAATCCCACGATCCTCTCCTTGTGGCTGATCTTACGCCCAACCGCCACGCATCACGCGCGTGCGTCTTCGCACGTCGCGTGGACGCGTTTGTGGGACATGCTTGACGCAAACGAATTCATGCCCGAGGGCGACCCAAGAACAAGACGTAACCATCAACATCTTGCAGTTCGAATCCGCGCAGACCGTCTTGAGTGTCCTTGAGCGGTTCTGAGAATTCGACGCCACGCGATGAAAACTGCGCTGCCAATGCGTCGGGATCCGGAACATACAAATATGCGTCCCAACGCGCCTGCGCTTGTCGTTTCCAGTTGGGGAGCGGATCTGTTCCGACGCTCTTGAGCATGATCATCGCGCCGTCTCTGCGCACGATACCGAAGAACGGCTCGTCGCTCGGCTCCTGATATGTGACCTTGAAGCCGAGCCGATCTCGATAGAATGAGAGCGCCGCTTCAACGTCTTTCACGATGAAGAACGGCGAGATGCCTTCGATTTCTGCTTCGCTCATCTATGAGTTCCTCCGCTCTCTTCAGCCCACCTTTTATGTCGGCCGCCTAAATGCTGCTATCGGATGGCGCGTATTTCTAGTCACCGCGGAAATGCGGTCTATCGTGTCTACCGCACGAACGTGCGATTTGAATTATGTTGTGGCTTCACAGGGTTGACATTGCTTCCGTGCAAGCAGGGCGTGACGATATTCCTGTATTTCGTGACTGGTCAACGGCGCAATTCGCGCGGCAAGTGTCCGCAGTTTTTCCGCGACATGCGGAGGCAGATCCGACATGTCCTTCGCTCGAGAGTCGTCCTGCGCTCGAGAGCCGGTTGGGCAGACCAGCTGCAACGAGGACAGGGCCGCGAGCAAAATCATATGCCTTAACATCGATGTCTCCTTGAAAGGTCTGTACGATAAGCGTGCAACACGTTAGCTCGTCTAGCCTGTGCGACTCGGCTTGCACTAAGGAATTTCGGCCGCGATTAACCTGCGTCTCTAGAGCGTCGCAGGCGTCATGATGGCCAGACGAGTACTTTGCTGTGTCGAGAGTGACGGTCCAATGACGAGATGTGGTATCAACAAGCAGATGGTGTGCGGCGTCGCTCTTGCAACGGTCGTGTGCATTGGGGGAGCGGCAGAGGATCGCGGCGCGCTTGCGCCGAACGGCCGGGTATCGACAACGCAGCAAACACGAATTTCCTACCGCGCCGAGCGGGAGCTTCGGTTCGAAACTGCAAGCGATTCGGTCGGGATTAACGTGCCGCAGAATGCCCCGCCTTGCCGACAGACGGCGATGCTTACGACTTTCGGAGAGGACTCCGAAATCGTAGATGCGTTGTCGCGCAAGTTAGTTGGCCGTGGGATGGTTGCTCTGGGAGAGAGCGTAGGACCAAGTGTCAGAAAGTACACAGAGGCGTCGTTGGATCGAATGTGGAAACTTGCTGAGGGGCGTCGGTTCGCTAACTGTATTTCGCAGTGCCTTGCGCTGTCGCCTACTGAAAAACCCGTTGGTTTGCGCTTTACGAGCGACGGCTGGCGATCCATTTGCAGCGAGGTTCCCGATAGGAGCCAGACAACGTTGGAGTTCGAACAAAGGAGTTGCGGGACCTCGGCGCAGTGGCGGCAAGTGTTAGTTCGACAGGCTCAGAAAGGAACGGGCTCGTGGGTGATCTGTGCCACCCTAGCGACGTGGGGTCCTAGCCGCGATCTGGACTACCGCATGAAGGTCGATCATATGCCGCCGGTCAACCCTACGATCGCCGAGAATCGTTGAAGGTCGTGCCGCAATCTGCGCGCGCATGTGCTGAACGTAGCGGCGAGGCGTCATTCCCAACCAGGGCGATCGAGGACACCCACCGACTCAGAAATCGGCACGCCAGGAGCCCGTAGCGTGCGAGCGGTAGGGAAGAGCAGGCATTCAAATGCCTCAGCCGATTGCAGGTACGCTTGTCGGGACACCCATTGATTCCGCAACTGCAATTCTATGGATGTCCTTGAGACACGCTTCTTCGCGCCGCCTCACCCTGTCCTTCTGATGTACATAGATGCACGAACGCCGCGGGCGCATGCAGGGGAAAGGGACGCAAACTCCGGCCGCAGCGCCAGCCCTCTTGCCGTAGCCCGTGCCCCGTCGCCCGCGCATCCCTCACTTCATCGCCTCCACCACATCCGCGGCAAACTTCGCAATCTTGAATCCATTTCGCGCATCGAACCCGCGGCGCACGACCACCGTGTTGTGCGAGGGAATGATCATTGCGTATTGGCCTTGGCCGCCGCCGGGTGAATAGGCATCTACGGGCAGGCCATCGATGCCGCCGTAGATCCAGAATTGACCGCCATAACGTGGGCCCTTGCCTGGCGGTTGGGTCGTGTTTGGCGTTGCGACGAACTTTGCCCAGCCTTCAGGCAGGATGCGTTCGCCGTTCCATACGCCATCGTTGAGATAGAGCAAACCGAAGCGCGCGAAGTCGCGAGCTGTCGAGTACGTTTGACCCGACATTAGGAAGTCGCCATTCCAATCGCTCGCCGGTGTCGTGCGCGTCATGCCGATCTTCCAGAACAACTCTTTGAACGGCAGCGCCCAGAATTTTTGATCGTCGTTGACCGCTTGGCGCACCGCGCGCACCAGCAACATCGTGTCGGGCGGGTTGTATAAGAAACGGGTGCCCGGCAGCGTATCGAGAATGTTTGTTACCGCACGTCCTGCAACTGTCGCGCCGCCGGCATAAATATCCGCCTGCGGACTGCCATTGCCTTCGCCGTAAAGCCCGCTCGACATGTGCAACAGATGTCGCGCCGTGATCGAACCGCGCGGATCGCCCGGCTTGCGCCATTCCTTTAGCGCACCCGGTTGATCAAGATCGAGACCGTATTTCCAACTCGCAATGCCCGCGAGCGTTGCGGCGAAACTCTTTGCCGCCGAATGCGTCTGCGCCGCGTGATGCATCTCGAACCCCATCGCGTAACGCTCGGCCACGATCTTGCCGTCCTTGACGACGACGATGCCCCAGGTGCGACCGCCGTAAGTCTCGCCATCAAAACCGCGAGCGACGATCTCATCGAGTGCCTTTTGCTTCGCTCGCGGCAATCGACCGGTCGCGTTCTTATCGCCCATCGGCCAATCGAGTCCATCTAGATTCGGCCGCACGACATCGGCCGTCAGTTGCGGCACATGGCGCAACGCCTCCTCGGTCGCGCCGATCGGCAATTGCACGCACCCGAGCACCGGTCGCCATGCAACGATGCGCGGCGGCATCACCTCGGAGTACTTGATGGAGACGATCTTTCGTTCGTGATCGATGTCGGTTTGCATCGACTCGGTACCCCCGAGTCCGCCGTTATCGGCGTTGATCTGTTCGACAGTGCGCCCGCCATCCCACAGGCCGCTACAGAGTGCGACTGCGCGCGTGGCCGCTTGCGATGCGGCCTGGCGCCGGTCGGTGGGACGACCGCCTGAGCCCAATCCGAAACTCGCCCGCGGCGCGGCGCCGGTCGCGCGCGTACCCGCATCCTCATCCGCACCGCGCGGTTCCTGTGCATGAACCCCAAATACCAATGCGCAGCAACAGAAAGCCGCAATCCGATTCTTCATTTTTTGCATCGCTCGAGCCTTGAGTGACGAGAGAGAGGACGATACTCTCCGTATCGTTGACCAGATTGTTAACCATCCCGCTGACGGCTGCCACCGCGGCGAGGACGGAAGGCGCAGCATTCGTTCGGCGCATCAGCCCGTCGAATCGCCAACGCCCACATACAGGGGGATCGGGACGATGAGTGTCGCAGACATTGCAACGCCGTGGCGCGCGCGTATCCATCGCGTCCTTGCGTACCGCTTCACCCGCATGCCGCTCGCGTCGAGCTGAATCATGCGCCTCGTTTTGCCGGAACATGTCTCCGCCGCTGCGTTCGAACGCGCACTGAAAGCTTTTCAGTCCGTCGTCGGCGCCGATCACGTCTACACCACCGATCTGGATCGCGACACTTATCTTGATGCGTACGCGCCCGACGACCCGGAAAGCTACGGGCCGAGCGGTGGTGTCGCACCGAAGAGTGTCGAAGAAGTTCAGGCGTGTCTCGCCATCGCACGCGAGCACAAGATTCCGCTGTGGCCGATCTCGCGCGGCAAGAACTTAGGTTACGGCGGCAGCGCACCTTGTATGCGCGGCACGCTGATGCTGGACCTCGTGCGCATGAATCGCATCCTCGAGGTCAACGAAGAACTCGGTTACGCCGTGCTCGAACCCGGCGTCGGGTTCTACGAGCTCTTTCATTACCTGCAGGACAACAACATCAAGCTGTGGATGTCGGCACCGGCGCAGACGTGGGGCAGCGTCGTTGGTAACGCGATCGAACGCGGCGTCGGCTACACACCGTACGGCGATCACGCCTCGAAGGTATGCGGCATGGAAGTGGTGCTGCCGACCGGCGAAGTCGTGCGCACCGGCATGGGCGCAATGAACAACAGCAGTTCGTGGCAACTGTTTAAATACGGCTTCGGTCCTTCGTGGGACAACGTCTTCATGCAATCGAACTACGGCGTCGTCACGAAGATGGGCTTGTGGATGATGCCGGAGCCTGAGGCGACGCTGTCGATGTCGATGAACATGCCGAATGACTCGGATCTGGGTCCGGTCATCGACACGCTGCGGCCGTTGAAGATGAGCGGCGTGATTCAAAGCAATCCGTCCGTCGGCAATGCAATCCGCTCCATTGCGATTCGCACGACGCGTGATCAGTGGTACCAAGGCGATGGCGCGATGCCCGACGCGGTGATTCAAGAGATCGCCAAGAAGCTCGGCATCGGTCGCTGGAATTTCAGCATTCGTCTGTACGGCTATGACGAAGTGAATGCGCTGAACGCCAAAATCATTCAACGAGAATTCGCAAAGATCACCGATCAGCCATTCGAGATCACGCAATGGCATCGCGGCGATCCTATTGCGGGTTCTGGCGCCGCCGTACCCACGATGGGTCCGCTATCGATCGTCAATTGGCGCGGCGGACGTGGCGGACATCTCACCTTCTCGCCGATCTCGCCGCTACGCGGCGCAGACGCGGTGAAGCAATATCGCGCCACGCGCCAGCGTTACGAAGAATTCGGCTTCGATTATTCAGGCGGCTTCACGGCCGGCGAGCGTTATCTGAATCACATCAGCATGGTCATCTACGATCGCAACGACGAGGACATGCTGCGGCGCGCACGCGAATTGTTCAAAGCGCTCATCCGGGATGCCGCCGCATCCGGCTATGGCGAATACCGCACGCACGTGAACTTCTACGACGACGTCGCTAACACATACGACTTCAACGGCAACGCGCTTACGCAACTCAATGAGCGCGTGAAGGATGCGCTCGACCCGGACGGCATTCTTGCGCCGGGCAAGAGTGGCATCTGGCCACAACATTTGCGCAAGGCGGGCGGGCATGTGGAGTGATGTCGTGTACGGCGTGGGTCGAGCTTTCACCCCATGGCGATTCGTTATACGCCCTTGCCGCAACAGCAATGAGACAGGGGCACTGGGCTTGGGGCTCGCGCCAGAGAAATGTGCAGTTCCTTCCTGCCCACGTCCTGAGCTCCGAGTCCGAAACACAGCCCTCGCACTCCTCGCACTCGTTTGCGCGCCGCTGTTCGCCGCGCATAGCGATGAACTCACACCCGAACAGCAACAAGGCAAGACGCTGTTCAATCAGAGCTGCACGTTCTGTCATGGCGAGCGAGGCCATGCGACTGCGCTGTTGCGCAAACGCCTGGGCGAAGAGCATGCACTGCTCGAAGCTCGCACGAGTTTGAGCGTCGAACTCGTTCGCCACGTCGTGCGCCATGGCATCAATAGCATGCCTGTCTATCGACGCGCGGAACTGTCCGATCACGAACTTGATTCAATTGCCGCCTACTTGACGCGTCCGCGCGCCGCACGGTGAGGATCTCATGCTGAAACGCCGCGAATTTCTGAAGACCTCGGCCCTGGTTGCCACCGTCGCGTCGACGGGCGTCTTGAGCAACCACGCAAGTGCCGCACACCCCACCACGCACATCGACTTCGTGGTCTTCGATGAAACACTCGAGGACAGCCTCGCCTTCGCGCAAACGCTCGTGCAACGCGGCGCGCGCGCCTTCGAGATCGAGGAAGACATCGGCCGGCTGTGGTTCGGCGAATTGGGCGCCGCGTTCACACACGGCAAGACAATCGCCGGATTGACCTCGCATACCGAATTGCTGGTGTGTGAATCCTTCGCGCGCGAACACGGCGCGCGTTTGCGTTACGAAGGCGCACACGATTGCCGCGGCAGCGACGTACTCACGCACACATTGCGGCTCACTCGCGAGGAGATGCCGTTCAGCACCGCACTGGCTGCCGCTGAATCCGCATGGCCGCGCACGCTAGCCGCACGGCTGACGGCGCTGTCATGTGTCGACGGCGGTCTGTACGAAGATCGCTGTCGCACCCAGACGCGCCGTTCGGCCACGCATCCAGGGTCGCTGTATTCGTGGTTGCTGGCGTGACGATGTAATCCGCGCGCAAGCGCAAGGTCACAGCGCCGCCGGACGCGCCGTCTGTAATAGCCGAAAGGTGATGACGTTCGATCGGGGCTACGATACCCGAACGCTACCGAGAGTCTGGAGAGGTCGATGTACGAAGCGAATCTGTTCATCAATGGTGAGAGTGTTCCCGCCGCAAGTGGCGCCACCTTCGAGCGCAAGAATCCCGTCACTGGCGAAGTCGCCACACGCGCGGCAGCGGCATCGACCGATGATGTGCGCAAAGCCATCGATGCTGCAGCGGCCGCTTTCCCCGAGTGGTCGGCGCTCACGCCCGCACCGCGGCGACAATATCTGATGAAGGCCGCAGCAGCGCTGCGAGAGCGCGCCGACGAAATCGCCAAGTGCGCCAGCGCAGAAACCGGCGCGACGGTCGGTTGGGGGCAATTCAACGTGCATCTCGCCGCCTCGATGCTGGAAGAAGCCGCGGCAATCACGACCCAGATCGGTGGTGAAATCATTCCCTCGGATGCACCGGGCAAGCTCTCGTTGGCAGTGCGTCGTCCAGCGGGTGTCGTCGTCGGCATGGCGCCGTGGAATGCTCCGGTGATTCTGGCGGTACGCGCCATCGCCACCCCGCTCGCTTGCGGCAACACCGTGTTGCTGAAGTCTTCGGAGGTCTGCCCGCAGACTCATCGCATGATCATCGATGCGTTCGCCGCGGCCGAATTCCCCAAGGGCGTGGTGAGTGTGATTTCGCATTCGGCGAAAGACGCGCCTGAAATCGTCGAGGCGCTGATCGCGCACCCCGCGGTGCGACGTGTCAGCTTCACGGGTTCCACACGCGTTGGACGCATCATCGGCGAACTGTGCGGGCGTCATCTGAAGCCTGCGATTCTCGAACTCGGCGGCAAGGCGCCGATGGTCGTGCTCGATGACGCCAATCTCGACGAAGCAGTTAAAGCTGCCGTCTTCGGCGCGTTCATGAATCAAGGCCAGATCTGCATGTCGACCGAGCGCATCATCGTCGACAAGAAAGTCGCCGACGACTTTATCGAGCGCTTCAAGGCCAAAGCACAAAACCTCGGCGTCGCCGATCCTAGCAAAGGCGATACGCCGCTCGGCGCCGTCGTCGATGAAGGTACGGTCAAGGGTCTGCGTACGCTCATCGACGATGCCGTAAAGAAAGGCGCGAAGGTCGTCACGGGTGGCACGAACGAAGGCGTCTTGTTCAAGCCGACGATCGTCGATCAAGTGACGCCGGAGATGAAACTGTTCCGCGACGAATCGTTCGGCCCGATCGTCGCCGTCACGCGAGTCGATGGCGATGCGGAAGCGATCGAAAAAGCAAACGATACGGAATACGGATTGTCGTCCGCGGTGTTCGGCAGCGACGTCGGTCGCGCGATCTCGGTGGCGCAGCGGATCGAGTCCGGCATTTGTCACATCAACGGCAGCACGGTGCACGATGAAGCGCAAATGCCATTCGGCGGCGTCAAAGCCAGCGGCTACGGACGCTTCGGCGGGAAAGCCGGCATCGATGCATTTACGGAGCTGCGCTGGATTACGGTGCAGACACAGCCGGCGGGATATCCGATTTGACGCCACAGGCCACAGGCCACAGGCCACAGGCTACAGCCAGATTCGGTTCCTCCCCTGCGTGAGCGGGGAGGCCGCTCTCGCGCATCCATGCGCCCGCGGCATTCGGGCATCCTGCCCAGCAGGTTAGGGAGGGGGCAGCACCAACCGCTAACCGCAGGTTCCCTCCGCTATCCGCCATCGCCTATCCGCTATCCCCTATCGCGCGTCAAATACGCCGCCACCGCCTCGATCTGCTCATCCGATAAATCCGTCGGCGTATACGCCGGCATGCTGATCAAGCCGTTTCTCACCACTGCACGAATGTACGCAGGATCAAGATCGGTGCGTTCGGCGAGCACGGCACGATCCTCTGGCAAGCGCGTCTTCAGGCGTTCGGTTCCCCAACCACGCGGGTTGTGACAATACACGCACGTTGCTTCGAACAACGCCTTGCCTTCTTGTTGCTTTGGCGTAAGCACTCGCGTTTCATCTGCCAACGCGCTGCCCGCGATGACACAAGCCACCGCACCCACGATGGAGCGAATCATCGCGACATCGCACACCACCGCTCGTGCCCGCTTCGTTGTTCGCTCGCCCTTCATCGTCAGGTGCTCTTGAACTGTTTGAAGCGCGCCGGCCAGATTCCTTGCTTGCCAGGCGCGAGGATGCCGTTCGGGTCGAGTGCCTGCTTCACCGTTTCATTGAAACGCATGAACGCATGGTCGTTGAAGGTCTGCATGCGCGCGGCATCATCCATGAATGTCAGATGCGAGCGATACAAACCAACGCCAATCTTCGCCGCATCCTGCGTCAGCGCTTTGAACAGCCGACGTGCGCGCTCGATCATTTCTGCATCGGAGCGGTCGTAGAACAAGTCCGCGACCATCACGATTGAACGCTGGCCGAGCCCAAACATTCCGACCCAGCAGTCGATGCCATGTTCGACGAAGCGCTCATACACGAGGTCATACACTTGCCGCACGCGCGCGCCGATCGGCGCAATTACTGGTCCGAAATCCGTATGCCCGCCCGCCCCGCCATACCAGTTCACGGTCCCGAGCGGCCCGAGGCTTAGATCCTGTCGCATCCAACTCTGTTTTGGCTCGCCCTTTTTCCAGCGATTGACGCGAATCGTCGCATTCGGAAGGTTCTGCTTGAACGCCGCTTCGATAAGCGCAAGGCGAATGTCGAGCACTTCGGGAAGCTCGAATAGATTGAAGATCACCGACCACCAGCCGCTGCCTTGACGCTTCAATTGCTCGGCGACGACTTCACGCGGAATGTGATCGCGCCCGCGATACAACCGATCGCGCTGCCGCACGCGCGTAATCTGACGAATGCCATTTGCGATGGTGTACGCCGCGTTGATCGTGTCGTTCAGGCGCAGCGGCCGTAGCGTGTCGACGAGCGCTTCCAAGTCTTCTTCATTCGGCACGCTGATGCTGACACCTGCCATGCCTTCGGGCTCGGGCATCAACCAGATGCCCATTTTCGTCACGATCGCGAAATTCGATTGTGTGAATGCGCCGTCCCAGATCGGACCTAAGCCGGGGCGATACGCTTGCCACTCTTGCGTTCCAGCGACTGCGCCCATACCGGTGCGCACGATGTCACCGTTGGCGAGCACGACTTCCATGCCGCAGATCTGATCGGCGTGCATACCGTACGGCGTGTAGCCCACGCCGTGTTCGAGCGCGTTGCCGATGACACTGCCCCAGCTATGCGCGGGGCCCGACATCCACACGTGCATGCCACGTGCGTCGAGTGCTTTGTAGAAATCGAAAAAACTCACGCCCGGCTCGACGAGCGCGTAGCCGAGTTCTTCATTTATCTCGAGCACGCGATTCATGCGCTTGAGGTCGAGAACGACGGAACCCTTCAAGCGTGGCGCAGCCGCGCCATACGCGAAGTTCTTGCCCATCGAGATCGGCCACACAGGGATGTGGTATCGGTTTGCGACGCGCAAGACCGCTTGCAATTCGGCGACGGAACTCGGCGCGACTGCGGCGGAAGGTTCGTGCTCGGTCGGATCGCCGATCGAGTACGTATCCATGTAACTGCGGCGTTCTTCCTCGGAATCGAATACCCACTGCTTGCCGACGGCTTCGCGAAACTCACGCAGCGCACGTTCGAAATCCTGCGCCGTTACGAGCGGCGGCAAAAGCTGCATGCTCATTCCTTCCAGCCGGCGTCTTTCACGTCCGCCGGTAAGTAATACATTGCTGCGTGAATCGCCGTGAGACGACCGTTCTCGACGGGAAAGAATTCGGTCAAGAGCAACCGCGGCCATAGCGTGCCATCAGCGCGCTTCGCGCCAGGCGGTCGATTGAAGATCGCCGTGCCCATGACGACACCCGCTTCTTCGTCGATGACGGGATAACGCCGATCAACGACTGCAGCGATTTGTTTCGCATTGGCGATAGTCGCCGCGCAGTCGCCGCTCATCGACACGCCGCCTGCGCCGCGGCCTTGTCGATGCGTCATCTTCACGCCGTTTTCGTAACGATCGCAGCCCGGGCGTTGCAGCACGATCGCAGGATTCTGCGACTGCGCGCCATCAAAATAACTATCCGCCGCCTTCACCATGGCGTCGCGGCTCGAGCGCAATGCTGGCGCGATGGGCTCGTCGCTCGGACCATGTTCGATCACATTCTGTGGATCATAGAGCGATACGCCCTTGCGACCGATGATGGCTTCAGCTTCGGTGATCTGACGATCGACGATCTTCAATCGCAGGGAGACGATCGCGGGAGCGTCTTGTTCGTCGATGAGACCGAAGAAACCGGTTTGTCCTTGCACGGTATCGACATAGATGCGCTGGAATGCGCCTAGCGCAGTGGCCGATTGCCACAGCCCTTCGCCGGGGTCGACATCGGCTGCGTTCTCGGTCGCGCGGAAGTTCGGCGCGAGCGGCGCCGCATGCGGATCATGCTTCACCAACGCGTCTAGATATTGCTGCGTGATGTTTTTCAAGCACTGCCTATCGCAATCCGCAGCAAAGCCGGTGCTTGCGAGCAGCGAGCCTGCGAGGAAGCCGAGGTAGTGGGTGCGAATCATTTTCATGCCCTTGGAATTGGCTGACGTTGTTTTGTCAACTGTTCTGCATGCTGGCTAGCTAGCTGGCTGGCCGGCTGGTCAGAGAGCTAGCAGGCTAGCCGGCTGGCCAGTGCCCCCTCCCTAGCCCTCCCCCGCTTCGCAGGGGAGGGAATCGATCTGGCTAGCTGGCTAGCTGACTAGCGGGCTCGCTGGCTCGCTTGCTCGCTTGCTCGCTTGCTCGCTTGCTCGTCGCCAGCCTGCCATTCAAAACATCGTATTGTCGTTCAGTGCTTGCTCGGGCACGTCCTGCACGACATCCCAATGCTCGACGATTTTGCCGTCGGCGACTCGAAAGATGTCGATGATCGCTTGGCCGCGGGTGCCCGGTTCACGCACGGCATGTACGTGCAGGATCACGTGATCGCCATCAACGAAGATGCGTTTGATCTCGCTGTGCGACTGCGGAAACTTTCCTTTCAAGAATTCGATGAAGCCTTTCAAGCCTTCCGCACCGTCGGCAGCGCGCGGGTTGTGCTGGATGTATTTGGGGCCGAGGTATTTCACTGCGGCATCGAAGTTCTTTTCGTTCAACGCCTTTTCATAGAACTCGCGCACAAGCTTCTTGTTCGCTGCTTCTTTGTCACTCGCGTTGCCTTCGCGCTTGGCGATGAACGTTACTTCCGCACGCGTCGTCTCCATTTTGCCGATCATCGTGTCGCCCGTGACCGTGCCGGTGTAGGTGACGGTGCGCTTCTCGCCATCACGTCCCGTGATCTGCGCGTTCAAGGTTACAGCGTCACCTTTGACCGTGCCTTCGGCTGGATTGTCGCCTTGCGAGTTCTTGTAGGTGCCGCTCAGCTTCTCGCCATTCTGTTTGAGCGTGAAACTCGGCGTGAAAATGCGGCCGGTATCGTGAATGGCGAACTGCCAGGTGCCACTCATATCAGCAGCATTCGCTGACAGCGCAACGAGCGCCGCGGCGGCTGCCGTCAACGCGATGATGGAACGTCGAATCATTGCTTCTCTCCTACTCTGCTCCGCTGCCGGTGTAAGCGATCAAACGCCCGGCCGCGATGATGGAAAACCACAGTGCAATCGAGATCCCCGCGAAAACCTTCGCAACGACCGGTGTCGGCACATCCTGGTTCCAGCCGATCACGCCGCGGTACACACGAAAATGAAACAGCGACGCGTTGACGCCTGCTGCAAGGATCAGAATCAATTTGATACGAAACGCGGGGTTCGCCCAGTAGCCGGTCGTAAAGCTGGAAAACAGCGCGAAGCCCGATATCAGCGCGAGTGCGAAACCGGCCCACACCCACGGCAGCAAGTGTTGCGCCGTGAGATTGACCGGCAGCTTGCGTGATAGGCCGAGCAGACGCATATCGGTCATCACAATGGCGCCGACGAGTAATGCAATGCCGATCAAATGAATGATCTCGAAAATGGGATACAGCCAGAGCGATTCACGCACCGCGGTGCCAAGGGCTGTGTCGTTCAACCAGATCAGAAAATCCACACCAACCTCTTACGCATCAGCACCCTTCCATTCGCTCTTTACCGGTCGACCTGAGCGCGCTCATCCCGTCAGACCTGAGCACACAGTCTTTGTTCGCCCTGAGCGAACCTTTCCCGTTCGCCCTGAGCTTGTCGAAGGGCGCTCCCCAATCCCGTTTGCAGGTGCTTCGACAAGCTCAGCGCAAGCGGGTTGTTTGGCCGCAGCACCTAGTTATCGATCGAGCTGCGCAGCCATTCCTTGCCGTTCGCGAAAATGATTTTCGTGAGATACATCTCGCGCGGTCTGGTCTTGTCCGGGTGTCCGGTGACGGTGATGGTGTCGCCGACCTTCACGGCGCTCGGCGACCAACCGTACCGCTGCAAGACGACTCGGCTGGTGGCGAATACTTTCCATGTCGTCTCCGCGCCCTTCTCGTCCTTCACCTTGATGTCGATGAACGAGTGCGGGTTGGTGAAACTGAAATAGCTGACCTCGCCGCTCACCGTCGTGCTCTTGTCGAAATCGAAGTTCGCGACAGAGTGATGTGCGAACGCGCCGGCCGCGAACAGGAGCACGCCGCTGCTCAGCAGCGCGCGGTTGAAACAACGTCGAATCACAGAGCACCTCATCGGCGGTCACCGCCACGGGATACGGCTTTCGCTGCCGCTGTAGAGTTGTTGCCACAGGTCTTCGGTACAGAAGTACTCGCCCATCTCGAACTCGCCCGTGCCGTATTGGTAGTACTTGTTCACGGTCAACGGTCGCGTATAGGTGAGCGGATCCTCGATGGTGATCTGCACACGCAGCGACTTACCGCGCGGCTCGTCGGGACCCGTGAGCAGTTCGAAGCGCTCGATCACGCGCATCTGTTCACTGCGCCGAAAGCCACCCTTCTGCGGCGATAGCGCACCCGTCTCGACGACGAGCGTCGAGCCTTCCCAACGGCCAACCGAATACCCCATCCGCGAAGGCATCGCATCGAGCGGAATCTTGCGACCGTCGAGGAAGATACGGCGCACGCCCATGTGCAGCTCGAACAGCATCGTCACTCGGTCGTCTTGTTGGATGATCTCGTGCGGATAGGCCGCCGTGCCCAACATCGATTGCGGCATGCCATACGGCAAACAATTTCGGCCCGTATCGTCGAGATGCTCGTCGTAGGTTTGCTTCGCCAGGTCGACTTCGGCTTGCACCTGCGCCGTGTACGGCAGTTCGCGCGGCAGGCGTTCGGTGCGTTTGGTTTCGGGCATCCACACGCCCGTCAAATCGGGCGGCGCGGCCCAGGCGGGCAGCAGCATCACAGCACCGATCGCAAAGACAGCGATCTGTTTCATGGCTGCTTCTCCGCAAGTTCGCGCGTCAATTCCTTCGCGCGCTCCATCACGTGATCGAGCCACATCTGCTCGTTGCAGTGCATTTCGCGCGGCGGCATTTCTGGAACGCGTGCGTAATAGATCGTGCGTTTAATCGGCTGCGTGAATGCCTGCGCATCGTCGAGCGTCATCTCGTTCACCAACGTGTGCGCGTCGGTTCGACGAATCCGCTCAGTGACGATGAGCTTGTCAGAATGCGGAACGCCTGCCCCGTTGATGAGGCTCTGATCGGTAAGTCCGATCGTCGTCACGACGAGCGTTTCGCCGTCCCATTGGCCGCTCGCATACCCAAGCCACAGTGGCGCAAGCTCGCTCGGATCGCGCTGCTTGCCCGGCAGCATGACTCGGCGCGCTTCATCGTGCGCATCGAAGATCATCGTCACCTGTGTCGGTGTCTGCACGATCTCCATGGGGAAGGCTCCGAGTGCCGTCATGACTCGAGGCACCCCGTACGGCATGCACAAGGGCACGGGGTCGTGTTTCGAAGGGTCGAATGCTTGCAAGCGCTCTTTCGATGCTGGCGTCAACATCGAGGCAGCGATGTCGATCTCGCTGCGCTCGAGGTCCAAGGTCCAGTACCCGCTCAAATCGGCGGCAACGCCCCATTGAGCGAAGGCCAGCAGATTGGCGTACAAAAAGCCGCGAACGACGCGTGTGAGGCGTCTGGGGGTTCCCGCATCCCACACGCGTCGTTCGCTATGGCGGCACAGCTCCTGCGTCATTAGAACTGTGCCCTGAACCGCAACCAATAGTGACGACCGCTGTAGTCGTACATCGTGAACAGCGTGTGGTTCTGATCCGGCACCCATGGTGGGATCGCATCCGTCACGTTGTTCAAACCGACTGAGATCGAGCTACTGCGCAGATTGAAACGATCGAGCGACAACGCGTAGCTATAGGAAAGATCCCAGGACGTATACGACTCGATGCGCGGCTTCTCTGGCGTGCCTCGATTCGGCGGTACGTCATTCTGATAGCCATCCGTGAATCGCAGCACCGACTGCACCGAGTGCGCACCCAAGGCGTAGTCGGTTCGCAAGGTCGCGCGCCACGGCACTGCGTACGACGCACCCGTGACACGCGCGTTGCGCGAATCGCGATGGTCGACGCCGTTGACTTCGTACGTCGTCTGATAAGTCGCCTGCAACGAGTTACGCAACGAACCGAAGTCGCTGTCGAATACGTGCGAGACGCCAACGTCGATACCCGCGGTTTCGACGGTCGCATTGTTGATGTAGGTGAGATTCAACCCAATGAGCGCGCCGGCGGCGTTGCGCAACACCTTGGTTGGATCTTCCGTCAGCACCGGATCGAGCGCGACAGCCAAGCCGTTCTCGACTGCGATCTGCCCGTCGAACTCGACACGCCAGTAGTCGATGTCGAACTTGAGCGAATCGAGCGGACGCAGCGTGAAGCCGAGGTTGTAGTTCTCGGAAGTTTGCGCTTCGAGATTCGGGTTGCCGGTAATGGTCGTCGGTACACGACCGAGGTTCTCGTTGACGCCCGGCGTACGACCGTCATCGACGCCGTTCGTGAATACGACGTTCTGGCGATAGCGCTGATACAGCGAGGGCGCGAGGAACGACGTGCTCCAGGTACCGCGTGCATCGAGCCAACCGCCCGGCAGCGAGTACAACAAGCCCAGCTTCGGATCGGTCGTCGACAATCCGGAGTCTTTGTCTTCTTCGTAACGCACTGCGCCGGAGAACTCCATGCGGCCGGCATTGTTCGCAAACAGCGGAACATTGATTTCAGCGAACGCGGCCTGCGCGGTTTGACTCACGTCCTTGTCGAAGAACGGCGCCTGCAAATCGCTTTGGCCTTGGTTGTGCAATGTCGGGTAATCAGCGGTCCAGCGCTCCCTGCGCTGCTGAACACCGAAGGCAACGCCCAGTGGACCTGCGGGCAGTTCAAAGACGGGTCCTGAGACGATGAAATCGAACACACCGGTCTCGGACAGGAAGTGCAGCCAATCCTGCGCGGTCACGTACTCGACGATTTCCGGCGTGTTCGCCGTCGGCATGCCTGGATTCGACAACACCGAATTGCCGAACAGGTTGAGGAATTGACAGTTGCCTTCACCCGGGCGAATGGAACCCGATTGCAGCGGATCACTGCTCTGCGACAAACACCCCGGACCACCGTAGCCCGCAAGCGACGCGCGCAGCGCCGGCATCGAGAACGAGGATCCAAAGGTAGTTTGATCTTCGCTATTGCTGCTGAACGTGTACGCCGTCTGATAGCGCCAATCGCCCCACAGCTCGCCTTCGAATCCGGCGACGATGCGGAATGCATCGACTTCGTAACGGGTCGAGTTGATGTCGTTACGGCAGTTGTGCGTGGTGCCGGGATCACCCGGCAGATTGCAGTTCAAGCCGAAGATGCGGCTGCCGTTGACGACGTTGACGTCTTCCCAGAACGGCACCCCGTCAATGGCGTCGTCCGCCGTCCCCGGGATGCCATCGGGACCGAGATTCAGGAGCACACCGCCCGCCGCATTGCGCATTGGCACGTACTCGTTGATGCCATCGCCATCTTTGTCGTAGCTCAGCTGCACTGCGCTCGGTTGCGCATAGAGCAAGTTGCCCGCAGCGTTTTGCGCTCGGAACGGGTTACCCGGCGCATAGCCTGGAATGACGACGGGTGGTTGCCCTGGGCCTGGATTCACCGCGGCGCCCGGCGCATCGATGAGTTCAGTGCGCGTGCGTAGCAAGCCGATTTCACCGAACGCTTTGATGTGCGGACTGAACTCATGATGCAGTTCGGCAAATGCCTGGAAGCGTTCTTCGTCCGCGTTCGCGCTCGTGCCCCACGCAATGTTCTGATCGCACGTCGCGGGATACGTGATGCCTTGGCGCACCACCGCACCACCCGGGAAGTTGGCGCCGGTGAACTGTGCGCAGTCAGGATCCGCGAGCGTCGTCGCAGGGCCTGCGACCATGCCCGCAGCGTTTCGATTAGGCACGCTGTAGCGCGCCGGCCAGCTCGGCAAACGGAATTGACCTTCGATCTGTCCGGCGCGGCTACTGATGACCTCGTACGATTCCCAGGGATAAGGCTCGCGATTGAAGTATTCGGCGGCGACGATGATGCTGGTTTTCTCGCCTTGCGCGCCCCACAACGCAGAGAAGCGCACATCGGTGGTGTCGCCTATATCGCGCGTGTCGGTTTGTGCGACGAACTCGAAACCATCGAAGGAGCGACGCGTGAGGAAGTTCGCCACGCCACCGACGGCATCCGAGCCGTACAGCGATGAGGCGCCGTCTTTCAGAATTTCGATGCGCTCGATCGCGATCTGCGGCACGAGCGAGTTCACGTCGACATTGTTGACGGTCACTGGATCGCGCGCGACACGTCGCGAATTGAGCAGGACGAGCGTCGCATCCGAACCGAGATTGCGCAGATTGATGCTGCCGCCGCCGTTGGACGTACCAAGCGAGCGACCGACGGTGAACGTGCTGTTGAAGCTGTACGGCAATGTCGTGAGAAATTCCGCGACGGTCTTCGGCGCGTTGGCTTCGAAATCTTCTTTGCCGATCTCCTCGACCGGCGATGCCGCGGCAAACCCTTCGCTACGGCGAATGAACGAGCCGGTAACGACGACGGATTCGAGCGTTCCGCCCGATGCAGCGGGCGCCGCCGCATCCTGTGCGGATACGGATGCCGCAGCGAGAACTGCAGCAACCGCGAGTGCAATGCGAGTATTTCGTCTTGTCATGCCCATCTCCCCCTCCCTTCTGCTTCTTCGAACAAGGCTCGCGCTACGGGCTTTCCTGCGCTTACCGCAAATTGTCGTGATGCGTGCCGTCGACGACGTGCTGCAAATCCTGCTCGTGACAGGGCACCGGCGGCGGCCAATCGCTTTGTGCCAACGCGAGCGTGCGGCGCTGTAGCCGCCACGGTTCGGCGAGCACTTCGGGATCTTCGACGAGCACGTCGAATTCGATCGTGTCGCCGACGCGCTTCAAGCGCTCGACGACATGCAATTGATCGCTATGAAAGGCGCCGTCATCGGCAAGCCAGGTGTCGGTGTTGAAGCCGATGGTGTCGACGACGAGCGTGTCGCCGTCCCACTGCGCAATCGCAGTGCCGAAATAGCTTTCTTCGAGGGCATCGAGGTCGTGTTGCGCCGCCATCTTCACGACGCGAAACCATGAGCCGGTGATGTCGTCGTAGAGAAACACGAGTTCGTTGACTGTCTGCACGATCTTGTCGGGCGGACCGATGCGTGGCACGCCAGGCGGCTTGCAGCGCAACCCCGGGTCGAACTGCACTTGCTGTTCATCGAGCTGTTTCACTTTCGCGAGCAGCTCGGGCTTGTACTTGGGCCGATCCGGTGGCCGGCGTGCGGGGCGTGGGCCACCGCAGTTGCGCACACAGATCGAACCGTCTTCGGCTTGCGTCGGCTGCACGAAGTCGATGCCATCACCGTTGTCCCACGTGCCGTTCAAATCGGGTCGACCGTTGTGCAAACGAGGGATGTCATCCGCCTGGGTATCAACGTTTGCACCGTGCGAAGCGAGTGATGCGACCAGCAGACCGAGCGCCACGACCGAGAGGCACAGCGGTGTCCGGAAACGATTCGGGTGATGATTATTAACAATCATCAATGACCCACCGATGCTGGCGCATTCGGATCGCGCTCGAACTGAAACACACGCCCATCGGGATAGCGCACGTTCAAGACGTAGCCGAGATGCTTCGTCCCATCGCGAGCGGGACAAATATCCATGCTCACCGTCTCGCCGTTCATCAGCATCTTTTTGGTGATACCCGCCTTGCGCAGCATCGCCACGGGGAGCGTCTCGAGCTTCCAGGTGGTGGTCTTCTGCGCGGCGTCGGTGACGTCGAGATGCAAATAAACATGCGGATTTGCCCAATCAACGCGCGATACGACGCCCGTCAGACGCAGCGTCGTCTTCATATCGAACTGACCGGCGATGGAGTGATGCGCGTGGGCCGTGGCAGAGATCGTCAGGTATGCGCACGCTAGCAACGTGAGCCATGCGGCCATGCACATGAGCCGCTCGAATCGGCACGAAACGCATCTCGGGCTCGGCATGCGTACTCCCCTGATCTCAACCATGCTTCGAATGTTCGATAGATGGTCGATAGTATTGTCAACAATCTTGTGTTCAAATGGATCTTAGGCTCGACTTACCGGAAGCACAAGCGTTGCGACACGATCGAGCCGGCGACGAGACAAAAAAATAGTTGGGGGATGCGGATGAAGCTGACGCTGCCCGCAGGGGTCACAGCACGAACTTTCGAGCGCGCATTGCGTGCATTCGAAGCAGTCGTCGGCGCCCAATGGGTTCTCAACAGCGATACGGACCGACACACTTATCTCGATGCGTATGCGCCTGGCGATGCCCACTCGTACGGCCCGTCCGCTGCGGTTGCACCGCAAAGCGTCGCCGAAATCCAAGCCATCTTGCGCATCGCGAACGAACACAAGATTCCGCTGTGGCCGTTTTCGCGCGGCAAGAATCTTGGTTATGGCGGCTCAGCGCCCTGCATGCTGGGCAGCGTCATCCTCGACCTGAGCCGCATGAAAAAAATTCTGGAGGTCGACGAGAAACTTGCCTATTGCCTGGTCGAGCCGGGCGTGGGCTTCTTCGATCTGTATGACTATTTGCAGAGCAACGACATCAAATTGTGGATGTCGATACCAGCCAACGGCTGGGGCAGCGTGATCGGCAATGCACTGGATCGCGGCCTGAGCTACACGCCTTACGGCGAGCACAGCAAACGCGTGTGCGGCATGGAAGTCGTATTGCCCAATGGCGACATCGTGCGCACGGGACTCGGCGCAATGGCGAACAGCGCCTCATGGCAACTTTCGCAGAACGCCTTTGGTCCCTCGTGGGATCAGATGTTCATGCAATCGAACTTCGGTGTTGTGACGAAGATGGGCTTGTGGTTGATGCCCGAACCCGAAGCGACGCTGTCGCTGTCCGCATCCTTGCCGAATCCCGATGACATCGAATGGATCATCGATACGCTGGCGCCGCTGCGACTGCGCGGTTTGATTCAACATGACGCCAATGTCGGCAACGGCATTCGCGCGGCCACACTGCGCTCGCAACGCGATGAGTGGTATCAAGGCGCAGGCGCAATGCCGCAGAGCGTGATCGATGCGATGCAGGAGAAGCTCGGGCTTGGCGCGTGGAATTTCACGCTGCGCTTTTACGGCCATCCCGAGCACAACGAGCTCGGCGCACGCCTCATCAAAGAAGCGATTGCCGCGCATGCCGATGTCTCGTTCCGCGAATCGCGCTGGCAACGTGGCGAATCGGTGACCAGGCAATCCGGGGCGGGCGTGCCGTCCGTCAACGCATTACAAGTCGTGAACTGGCGCGGCGGGCGCGGCGGACATATCGGCTTCTCGCCGATTTCTCCGGCCACCGGCGCGCATGCGATCAAGCAATATCGTCTCGCGCGGCGCCGCTACGAGGAGCATGGCTTCGATTATTTCGGCTCGTTCACGATCCGCGAGCGGCATTTGAATCACGTGACCCTGTGCGTCTACGACCGCGATGACGAGGAGATGACGCGCAACGCACGGGCGCTCATGGAGGTTCTCGTGAAGGATGCTGCAGCGGACGGTTACGGCGAGTACCGCGCGCATGTCATGTACATGGACCACATTGCGCAGACGTACGATTTCAATGATCGTGCGCTGTGGCGTCTGAACGAAACGGTGAAAGATGCCTTGGATCCGAACGGCATCCTCGCGCCAGGCAAAAGCGGTATCTGGCCGAAAACGTTGCGAGATCGCGCATGAAACTTTGCGCCGCCGCCCTGCTCTGCTTGCTCGCTTGGGCAAGTCATGCAGATACCGCTGCCGACAAGCGCGCGTTCGATGCGCACTGCGTCAAATGCCACGGCGCAAGCGGCACGGGAACGTTCATGCTCGAGCGTCGTCTCGGCAAAGACAACGCCATGCTCGAACGGCGCACCGATCTCGCACCCGAATTAATTCGACATGCCGTGCGTCACGGCATCGTCAGCATGCCAGCAATTACTCGCGTTGAAGTGACGGACGCCGAACTCGATGCGATCGTTCGCTACCTAACACGCAGGTCAGCGCCTGCGCTCACCTCGAATCCGTAGATGGGGAGATGACATGAAGACCGACGAGAAACGCGACCAGCAAGCCCCAATTGATCGCCGTCAATTCATGGGACTGACCGCCGCTGCGGGCGCAGGCGCGCTGCTTGGGACGAGCACTGCCAACGCCATGAGTGAAACGGCGGCGACACCGGTACCGCATACCCCAGCGGCGCCGACCGGCGGGCCACCCTCGCGCATGGCATCGTCGGGCCGAATCGAATCGCAAGTCATCGATTGCGAAATCGAAGGCAAGATTCCCGC
>CAZIXV010000024.1:0-22681 GCA_964543105.1 uncultured Steroidobacteraceae bacterium | reverse complement strand
AAGCGCATCACCAATCGCTACGAGTCCGGCGTGTTCACCGGCAAGAGTCCAACGTGGGGCGGTGCGCTGGTGCGACGTGAAGCCACCGGCTACGGCACGGTGTATTTCGTCGAAGAAATGCTCAAGACGCGCAATGAGACGATCGAAGGCAAGACCTGCGTCGTGTCGGGCTCGGGCAACGTCGCGATCTATGCAATCGAGAAGTTGCAGCAGCTCGGCGCGAAAGTCATCGCCTGCTCGGATTCGAACGGCGTGATCTACGACAAGCAGGGCATCGATCTCGACCTCGTGAAGACGCTCAAGGAAGTGCAGCGTTGCCGCATCAGTGAATATGCGACGCATCGTCGCTCGGCGGAGTACCTCGATCGCGCATCGATCTGGGATATCCCGTGTCAGGTCGCGCTGCCGTGCGCCACCCAGAACGAATTGGACGAGCGTGCTGCGCGTCGACTCATCGCCAATGGCTGTATTGCCGTCGGTGAAGGCGCCAATATGCCGACCACACCCGAAGGCGTGCGTGTGTTCCTCGCTGCCAATGTGGCGTACGGTCCAGGCAAGGCGGCGAATGCCGGTGGGGTTGCGACCTCGGCGCTCGAGATGCAACAGAACGCCAGCCGCGATGCGTGGACGTTCGAACATACCGAGAGGCGTCTGCATGAAATCATGCAGAACATCCATCGCGATTGTTTCGAGATGGCCGAAGAGTACGGCAGCCCGCGCAATTACGTGATCGGCGCGAACATCGTGGCGTTCCGGCGCTTGGCGGAAGCGATGTTGGCGTTTGGCGTGATTTAAGAGAGAAGCGGATAGCGGATGGGCGATAGCGGATAGTCAGAGCGCGCTGCGCGCGCGCTCTGGTCAAAGCATTCCAAAGCCCACATCGCCGTTGATGAGGATCAGCACGCCGAAGATGGCGAATAATGCTGCGGCGACGAAGCGCATCTTGCTGAGCGGGAAGCGCTCAGCGAGTTTGTCGCCAATCAATACCGCGGGCACGTTGGCGAGCATCATGCCGATCGTCGTGCCCATCGTGACCATCATCAAGCTCGAATACTTCGCTCCGAGCGCGACGGTCGCAAGCTGCGTCTTGTCGCCCATCTCGGCGATGAAAAACAGAATGAGCGTCGTGACGAAAGCGCTGTACTTGCTGGTCGAGTCCGGTTCTTCATCGAACGTATCGGGAATCAGCGCCCAGATCGCAAAGGCGAGGAAGGCGCCGCCGAGAATGAAGCGCAGCACAGTCGGATCGAGACTGGCGGCGATCCAATCGCCGGCGAAGGCGGCGAGCCCATGATTGAGCAGTGTCGCGACGAAAATGCCGATGATGATCGCGCCATGCTGACCGCGAAAACGCGCCGCGAGCACGAACGATAACAACTGCGTTTTGTCCCCGATTTCGGCGATGGCAACCATGCCGATCGAGGTAAGCAAAGCTTCCAAGTGATACTCCAGACGGCCAGCGCGCAAGTTCAAAGTGCGCAGCTGGTACTGAAGACGTCGAGGTTCAACTACGACGTCGGCGCCGGCGTTGCGCCAGCGTTCGTGATAGCGCGGCGCACGTTAGCCGCTCGATCGGCTGATCACAAGACAGGGAAGCGCTGGTTTTTTCGTGCTACGGCGCGAGCCATTGCCGCACCTTCTCGTCAGCCGGCGTCCCAGCGACGAAGATCACGCTGCCGTCCGCGTGCAGCAACGCGGTGTAGGGGGTCACGCCGCGCCAGCGGGGATCGACGCCATAACGCAGTGCCGCTTCGTTGCCATCGAAGGTGAACAGGCGCGACGCCTTGGCGTAGTGCGCATCCTGCGCGAGTGCCGGCGAATGCGGCGCGTCGATGACGACCGCAATCACTTCGCCGCTCTCGCTTTGCTCGCCCAGCGCCTGCGCCAATTGCGCCAGAATGGCTGGGCAGTTCGCGCAATAAGTCGCGGTGAAGACGATCGCGGAAGGGCGCGGCAAGTCTTTCTGTAACTGCTGCCAGGTCGAGGTATCGAAACGCTCGACGCTCAGCGGCGCGGCTGCTGCGAAAGCGCCAAACATGCAGGCAAGCGCGCAGGCTCCCGCGCGTGCGAACTTAACCAATGATGCGTTCAACGCGAATCTCCTCACGGGTGCGCCATACGGCTGCGACTTGCCGCGCGTGCGCGACCAAGAAGGGATGATCGTTCTCATGTTCGGTGCGGCCGATCTCACGTGGCGTGAAGTTCTTGCCATTATCCTCGGAAAGCCATGCGAAGTAGCGGGTGTGAGTGCCATCGAAACTGCGCCACACGATCGCGACCTGCGTGCCGATGCTATGCACGTGCGCATGTTCGGCGCCCACGTCGGGCAGCACACGCACCTCGCCGCGCGGCTTGCCGCGTGCATCGAGGCGTGCGTAACGCACGGCGGCTTCATCGTTACGTAAACCGAACCACACCGCGTGGTAACCGCCGGAAGCGTCTGCGGCCAGGCCCGGACCGTGATGCGGACAGGCGTCGATTTCCCAGCCATCGAAGCTGGCGCGCTGCAATGCGCTTGTCGTCTTACCGCCCGGTGCAATCGTGACGAACGCATGATCGCGCACATTGGCGTCGAAGACATGACGCCACATCGCGGCGATGCCGCCTTCGGGCGTGGGCGCAAGCGCGATGCGGCAGCATTCGCAAGAATGATCCGCCACCTTCAAATCCGGGCCGAAACTGCGTCCGCCATCGAGCGATACGTTGCGATAAATCGCCGCGCCGGTGTAGGACGTATCACCTTGCGCTTGCATGATTTCAAGGTCGCGTTTGTCGACCCACAAGGTGTGCAACGCGCCTTGCCGATCGAAAGCAATCGAATCGAAGCGATGCGTGATGAGCTGGCGGTCGCGATGCACGGTGAACGGCGCCGAGAAGCGCTTGCCGCCATCGTCAGAGCGCAGCATGCGAATCTCGCCCGTGAAAGGCTTCGACAAGGGTTTTGTATAGGAGATGACCGCCCAGCGATTCGGGCCGAATGCAATCTTGGGGCGACTCTCACCGTCCGCCGCGATGACATCCTCGCCGGTATCGAGGATGCGAGGGGCGCTCCAGTCGCGAGCGTTGGCGCTGTGTTGTACGAACAACTGGTGCGCATCATTCAGTCCAACTATCCACAGCGCGCCATCGGGGGCGAACGCTGCGCTCATCGCCAGCCCCGCACGTTTGCCGTGAGTGGCGTGGCCGCTGCCGGATTGCGCCAACGCGTTCGCATACGGCCAACACGGCAGCAGTGCCAGCGCCGACAGGATCGTTCGTCTTTGCATGTCGTTCCTCCTACCAGCGAACGTCTACGCCCGCGAAAAAGGTTCGCGGCAGCCCCGGCGAATACACCGGCGTGTTGGAAGAAATCTGCGCACTGTCGGCATAGCGGGCGTCCGCGATGTTGTAGATGCGTCCAAACATCGACAACGACGGCGTGAGCTGCCAGTTGGCGCGCACATTGAACAACTCGTGACCGTCATAACGCGGAAAGCTCTGCGAGTTCGAGGCTTCCAGCCAGTACTCGTCGATGTGAATCCATTCGAATTGCGCGTTCACGCGGTCGCTGGGCTGCCAGGTCACACGCGTGTTGCCGAGGAACTTCGGCGCCGCTTCCATTTCATTGCCGCTGTAATCGGCATTGGTCGTCACCCAATCGACGTACTTGTGCTTGGTATACGAGAGCGCCGAATCCAGGCGCAGACTCGGCAGCAATTCGATGCCGATACCCGCTTCGATGCCGCGGTGTGATGTCTTGCCGGCATTGACGTTCGTCGATAGATTCGTCGCGATGTCGCGCTGGCTCACGAGATCGTCGCGTTTCACGAGCTCGAAGGCAGTGACATCGAGCGACCAACGCGCGAACTTGCCGCGCCAGCCGAACTCGACTTGCGATGCCGTGATCGGTTTCAAACGTTGGGCGAGCAGTGCACGTGCTGCAGCGTCGGTTGCATTCGCCGCCACCGACGGCCGGAACAACTGGCTTTCCGACGGCGCACGAAAGCCCGTGTTGTACGACGCATAAACATTCATGGCGTCACTCAATGCATAGGTGAGACCGACTTTCGGACTGACTTCGTCGTAGTCGATCTTGCGATTGCTCGCCTGGCCGTAAACCGCTGTGGCTGCGCCTTGCACGGCTGCTTGGGCGATGCCGTTTTCGAAGTCGTAGCTCAGTGCGTCGTAACGAAGCCCGGCGGTGATGCGCAGACGTTCGACGGGTGAGAACTCCGCTTGCACATACGGCGAGTAGGCGCGAAACGTCACCTCGTAATCGTAGATGCGCGGGCCGATGCGATAGTCGCTGAAGACGCGCGATGCGCCTGCGCCCGAAACCGTCACCTCGAGCCGATGTTCTTCGCGCTCGCCTGGGCTTATGTCGATGTCGACGCCGCCGATGAGACGCGCGCGCATGAAATCCGGAAAGTCGTGACGCCATTTGAGCAGTGCGCCGTAGGAGCGATTCGCGGTGGTATACACCGTCGGATCGAAACTCAGGCTGAACGAGGCCAACAGCTCCATGCTGTTGTCGCGCAGGTAGGGGGTGATCGAAAGCAACCCATAGCCAAAGGCCTTTTCGATGGCGGTCGACAAGCGCAGCGCGTCGACCTTGCGATACGCAATGGGAAAGTTGTTGCGCTTGGGGTCGTTGCGATACGCCTCGTAAATCAAGGGCGAGTTCGCGCCCGTGTCCTGATCGATACGGCCCGCCGCGAGTACGGTCTTGAAACGCACGCCTGCTTGCGTCGTGACATCCCAGCGCGCATCGATGCTGTAACGATCGTAACCGGTGTGATCGCGCCAGCCGTCGGAATGCGTGAGGTTCGCGCCCAGGCGCAGCGCACCCCATGTGCCTTCACCGGTATCGCCTTCGAGCATCGCGCGACGCCAGCCGTTGCTACCCACGTCGAGCGATGCGCCGAAGCCGGCATCGGCGGCTGGCACACGCGTGATCATATTGATGATGCCGCCGATGGCGTCCGATCCGTACAGCGCGCTGCCCGGACCGCGCGTGACTTCAATGCCGCCCGCCATCGGCAAGTCCATCTCATAAAGTGCGTTGTGATTGAAAAACCCCGTAGCGCGAATCGGCAAACCATCTTCCAGGAACAAGTACAGCGGACTGGTCGTGAACGGCTGACGAATCGCAGTGGTGTGTCCTTCACCATTGGTGACCGTCACAGCAACGCCAGGTACTTGACTCAAAATCTGTTGCGGGTGCGTTGCGCCAACATTGCGTACCGCCGCTTCGTCGACGACCCCGATCGACGCAGGAGTCTCAGACAGCAATTGCGCTTCGCGCGAAGCCGACACGACGACTGTGGCGAGCGGTTCGTCTTGCGAACTGCCAGGCGGTGCGGATGGGGTGTTCTGCGCATACGCGCAGTGCAATACAGAGCCAGCCGCAAGCAATGTCGCGGCCGACCATGAAGGTCGAATCATTTGTACATCTCCAAAAAGCGTAGCGGCGCGCTTCGTGTCCGAAGCGCGCTCGTCGTGATCGATTGGCTTTAGGAGAGTGCGGGCGGACCGCGGATGGGATGGGCGCGCGCGTCGAGCGTAATGATCGCCGCATCGCTTGGGCCGGTGATGATCTCGGCAGCGCGTGGCGTGACGGCGAAATGGGCGATCGCAGCAATAGGTGCCGCTGCGGCGAAAGCGAACGGACAGTTCTGGTGGCTTTGTTCCGCGCTGCCCGAACTGCCATCGTGATGCGCTTGGTGCGATGCGTGATTGTGATGGGCGTGCGCCGCGTGATCGTGAGCGCCGCCGGTTTCCATCGGCATGGAGATGACCGATGGACAGAACACGATCCGCGCGCCGCTTGCGTCGAACGACAGCATGAAACCAATCGGCAACAGGCTGCGCGCTATGAATAGCGGCAGCAGCCATGCGATTAGCTTGAACTGACGAGGACTCACGCTGGACACGCGTTCCGGAAAAAGGAAGGTGGAGTATAGGCCGCGTCTTGCGCGTTTCCCATGGCGACCAAGGCAAGGGCAGGCCTTACTTCGCCGTAACCGCCTTGATAATCGTCAACGCTGCTGCAACACTCGCGCGCATGTCCGCGAGCGGAATTCCCCTTTTGTACGCACCACGCCACCGACAACGCACCCGCGTTGCCGCGCTGGTCTTGGCGCTGTGCATTTGGTTGATCGCGTCGGTTTCACACAGCCACGACGGTGAACTCCCCGTCGACGAACCGTCGAATGCATGTAGCTTCTGCCTGTCGCTGCCTGCAGGCGCCGCGGCGCCCGCGCCGCCGCCGGACGCGGCGCTCATTCTCGTTGCGGCAGCGGCGATCATCGCCGTCGCGGCGGCGCTCCTTGCCTTAGACGTTCCTTCCTTCTATTCGAGCCGGGGTCCTCCCGCGCTCTGACTCCAGTCGTTGCAACGCCCGCATGCCATTGGCACCGCGGGTTTCACGGCAGCGCACTTCTCGGGCAGACATCAGATTCGTTGATTCGACACGCGTTGCGCGTTCGATGTGCAGCGTCTGCCATGGCGTGAAGTTGCGCCTGACATCGCGCGATAGCGCCTCGACTCGCTGCAGCGATCAAGTCGATTTCTTACTGCCGTCCAAGAATTGCGATCGCCGCCTGCATGTCGCGTGCGGTCTATGGAGAAGACATGAGCTTCGATGTTTCACTTCGCGCCAGCATTCGGCTGGCGCTGACGAGTTCGCTCGCGAGCTTCGCGTTCGGCGCGCATGCACACGAAGCGCCGAATGATGACGTATTGGAAACCGTCCAGGTGTCCGCTAGCGCGGTCAACGAAGATGCGAGGAGTCTTGCGGCGTCGTACAGCATTCTCGACGGGCAAGCGTTGTTTCAGCGTTCGCAAGCCACGCTCGGCGAGACGCTCAATACCTTGCCGGGTGTAAGCGCCGATTCCTTCGGTGGCGGTGCAAGCCGTCCGGTGATTCGCGGTCAGACGGCACCGCGTGTTGCCGTGTTGTCCGATAGCGCCTTGCTATTCGATGCCTCCGATATCTCTCCCGATCATGCCGTGACCGCCGAGCCGTTACTCATCAAGCGCATCGAGGTGCTGCGTGGTCCGGCGACACTGCTGTACGGCAGCGGTGCGATCGGTGGCGTCGTCAATGTGCTCGACAAGAAAATTCCAGACGCATTGCCCGAAGATGGGATTGAAGGTTCGTTCGGTCTGCGAGGCTCGACCGGCGCGCAGGAAAAGGCGGGCGTCATCGAGGTCACCGGACAGGTAAGCGACCATCTGGTGTTGCATGCCGAGGCCATGACGCGTGATGCGAATAACTATCGCGCGCGCGGCTGGTCGTCATCGCGAGTGGACGGCACGTTCGCGGAATCGCAAAACGCAAGCGTCGGCGCATCGTGGGTGACGGAGCGCGGCTTTGTCGGCGTCGCCTATTCGTATCGCGACGATGGCTACGGTATCGCAGGGCACAGCCACGAATACGAGCACTGTCATCCTCATGGCAGCTCGCTGCACTGTGGCGAGCACGAAGGTGACGATCACGATCACGATCACGGCCACGAGCACGGCCCGCATATCGTTCCGGAAATTTCGCTACTAAGTAAACGCCTCGATTTGCGCAGCGACATCGACACACCGCTCGCGGGCGTCGAGCGCATCCGCATACGCGCGAGTCACACCGACTATCGACATCAGGAAAAAGAAGCGGACGAGGTTGCGACCACCTTCTTGAATGATGGCTACGAAGCGCGCATCGAGGTGCAGCATGCGCCTTTCGGTATGTTTCGCGGCGTTGTCGGGGCGCAATACGCGGATACGAAATCCAGGGCGCTGGGTGCTGAAGCTTTCCTGCCCGAAATTCGCAGCCGCATGATCGGCGTGTTCGCTGTCGAACACATCGAGTTGGGCGAGCAGTGGCATTTCGAGTTGGGCGCACGTCATGAGCGACAAAAGCACACGCCGAGCGACGATCCGCGTGGGCGGCCTGAATACGATGATGGCGCGTCGTCGTTCTCTGCCGGTGCCATTTGGAATTTCGCGACGGACTATTCACTGACGCTGGCGATAACTCATTCGGAGCGACTGCCGCATGCTCAGGAGCTGTACGCCCGCGGTACGCATCTGGCGACGAACACGTATGAATGCGGCCTCGTCGCACACCCGCTCACCTGCGGCGGCGTGGAAAACAATGCGCCGTGGCGAACCGAAACAGCCAACAACGTCGAGCTGACGCTGAAGAAGTTGGCAGGGCCGTTCACGTTTTCGCTCGGCGGATTCCGCAACGAAATCGATGATTACATTTATGCGCGCACGCTCGATCAGTTCGAAGATTTCCGGCTGATCAAGTACACGCAAGGCGGCGCCACGTTCGCCGGGGTGGAAGCTGACGCCACCTATCGGTTCACCGATGCGTTCGCGGCGACGGTGTTTGGCGATTACGTGCGAGCAGAGTTGGATGGCGGTGGCAAGCTGCCACGCATTCCCGCCGCTCGCTACGGGATGCGTGTGAATGCGCAAGTGCAGGCGATCGATACGGAACTCGAGTTCTACCGCGTCGATAAGCAAAGCGATATCGCCGCTTTCGAACTCGTCACGCCAAGCTACGACATGCTCAATCTCACGCTCACCTACAGCCCGCGCGGCGAAGATGGCTACAGCCTGTATCTACGCGGCTCGAACCTGCTGGACGAGACCGTCTGGAATCATGCGTCGTATCTCGCGCATGTGGTGCCGCTGCCCGGCCGCAGCGCGACGCTCGGAGTGCAGATACCGTTTTGAGAACGGTTGACAGTTGACAGTCAGAAGGCTTTTGACTCCTTCCCCTGCGTAGCGGCGAGCGCGTTCTGACTCCCTCCCCTGCGGAGCGGGGGAGGGTGGGAGGGGGCCTAACCGGATGCGATCTGGCCTCCCTCCCTCCTCTGGCGCAAACTCCCTTCCCGCTGCAGCCGCGACACGAATACCAAAGCGGTTGAGCCATCAATGGAATGGAGAAGAATTATGTTACGGCTAACGCTCTGGGTACTCGTGATCGCCTGCGCTGCATCCACCACGGCTCACGCGGCTGAGAAGAAATGCGAACTGCAGCGTTATGGGCAGCTCCCCGTCACGATGGTCGGCACGCAGCCATTGATAACGGGGACGATCAACGGGCAGCCCGCACGATTTCTAGCGGACAGCGGCGCGTTCTTCAGCATCCTTACGGAGCGAGCCGCGCAGCGCCTCGGTTTGAAGTACGGGCTGCCGCCGCGCAATGTGCGAGTCATCGGGACCGGCGGCAGCACGAGCATGTTGTACACGAAGGTCCGGCAGTTCACGCTGGACGGTCTCGCCGGCGGCCGGGTGATTCAGCAGGTCGATTTTCTCGTCGATGAACTTGTCGGATTCGAAAGCGCCGACGGCATCATCGGACAGAATGTCCTCGGCGGCGCGGATACGGAGTTCGATCTCGCCAACGGCATGATCCGTTTGTTTCGCGCCAAGAACTGCAAGCAATCGCTGGCGTACTGGGCCGGCGGTGCGCCGGTCGCAGAAATGACGATCCGCGGACGCAGCCCCGGTCAGCCACACCTGATTGGCGAAGCAAAGCTCAACGGCCAGAAAATCCGCGTGCTGTTCGACACCGGCGCGTCGTATTCGAAACTCTCTTTGAACGCCGCGGCACGCGCTGGCGTTACACCTGAGGACGATGGCGTGCGTGAGGCGGGCTTCGCGCGTGGCATCGGTCCGCGTACGAACGAAAACTCGATCGCGCGCTTCGAAACCCTCGATCTGGGCGGCGAGATGATCAAGAACGCGCGCCTGCGCATGGGCGAGATGAACCTGGCCATTGCGGACATGTTGCTCGGCGCGGATTTCTTTTTATCTCACCGCGTCTATGTCGCTTCGGATCAGAACAAACTTTACTTCACGTACAACGGCGGACCGGTGTTCGACCTGCGGCCGCGTACCGCCGCGTCAGGTGCGGGTGTAGATGCAGGTGCAGAGTCGTCGGCGACCGCGGAGGATGCGCCGCAATTGTCTGCCGACGAGTTGCGCAGACGCGGGGCGGCATCATCGGGTCGCCGCGATTTCGCTGCGGCAATTGCCGATTTCGACCGATCCATCGCACTCGATCCCAACCAAGCCGAAACGTTCTATCAGCGCGGTGTTGCGTATTGGGCGAGTGGCCGGCCGGAGCTGGCGCGCGCCGATTTCGACGCAGCGCTCGAACTGAATCCAAGCTACGTGGATGCGCGGCTGACGCGAGGCACGCATGCGCTGCGGCGAGACGACGAATCCGGCGCCGCGGCGGATTTCCAGCGAGCACTGCAAGATTCGGCGGGCGATCCCGCGATTGCGTTCCGGGTGGCGCAGATTTATCAAAGCGCCGGCTTCTTTGAACAATCCATTGAGCGCCTGAACGCGTGGGTGGCCGAGCATCCGAAGCATGACCGCCTCGCGGACGCGTTGGCGTCGCGTTGCTTGTCGCGGGCCGTGCTGGGCAAGCAACTCGACGAAGCGCGGGTGGATTGCGATCAGGCGTTGAAGAAAGGGCCGCGCAATTCAGACATGTTCGACAGCCGCGGCTTTGTGCGGCTGCAACTGGGCGATTTCGATAAAGCGATTGCGGACTACAAAGCGGCGCTCAAGATGCAGCCGAAGAAAGCGTCGGCGCTGTACGGCCTCGGCTTGGCGCAGGTCAAGACCGGGCGCAGCGAGGGCGAACGCAACATGCAAGCCGCACTGGAAATCGATGCACAAGCGGCCGCGCCGTTTACGCGGCTCGGCCTGGGTGCACTAACTAACAAAGAGCCGAGCGCGGACGATTCACCCGCGCAATAGAAACTCCTCGCGCGCTTCCTGCGCAAAGCGGCGGATTTCGCCTTTCGGAAAGCGTGAGGGTGGTTTGACCGGCGCGCGCAGGAGCGCGCGTTCGCGGCGCTCGGCTTTGCGCACGTGGTCGGTCACGGCGTCGACATAATCGGAGCGAGCGGCTTTGTTGGGTTTCATGATCGGACTCCTTGGCCGGTTGTGGCGAAAGCAGGCGGCGCTTTCCCAGCGAAAGCGACCGCCTGTGCATCACCAATAACGCGGCGCGTTGTAATAGTCATAGACCTGCGTACGGAATTGCGTACCGTCGCCGGACGTCAACTCTTCCATGGAGTAGGCAGGCGCGGCTTGCAACTGGTCCTTCGTCAGGTTTACGACGTAGCCACCCTCGGATTCCTCGTAGTCGAGGACGCTCCAGGGCAGCGGGTGGTATTTCTCGCCGATTCCCAAGAAACCGCCGAAGCCCACAATCGCGAACATGATGTTGTTCGAGAGCTTGTCCAGCACGATGTCCTCGACCTTGCCGATCGTTGCACCGGTTGGATCTTTCACGCTCGTTCCAATCACCTTCTTGGCGCGAATCGCTGAAGTGTGTCCGCTTACCGTCGTCATGTTTCTCTCCTGTGCGAAATGAAGCGCCCGTGCGCGTACAGCGGATCAATCCGATAAATGCAATGCAGGTTCCCGCGCGCAGTTGTGCGAATCGTCTGATGGATTGCAGCCACTGTAGAATGCACGGCCATGTCGATCGATCGCGCACCTGTGTTCCGTCTCGTCGAACTTCGCAAGACCTATGGCGAAGGCGATGCGGCAGTGCATGCGTTGCGCGGCGTCGATGCCACGATTCCGGAAGGGGAACTCGTGATCCTGCTCGGCCCGTCGGGATCGGGGAAGTCGACGCTGTTGAATGTGCTCGGCGGCTTGGATCGTCCCACCGCAGGGCAATGTTTTTTTCGCAATCTCGATCTCGCGGCGGCGCCGGATGCCGAAGTCACGCAGTACCGTCGCCTGCACGTCGGCTTCGTTTTTCAGTTCTATAACTTGATCGCGAGCCTGACGGCGCAAGAAAACGTCGATCTCGTGACCGAGGTGGCGCCTGACCCGATGTCGGCGGTCGATGCGTTGGAACTCGTCGGGCTCGGGCAACGCATTCATCACTTTCCAGCGCAATTGTCGGGCGGCGAGCAGCAGCGCGTCGCGATCGCCCGAGCGATCGCCAAGCGTCCTACCGTGTTGTTGTGCGATGAGCCTACCGGCGCGCTCGATGTGGCAACGGGCATTCACGTGCTGGATGCCATCGTCACCGCGAACGAAAAGCTGGGTACGACGACCTTGTTGATCACGCATAACGCGGACATCGCACGCATCGGCGATCGTGTGATCCGCTTTGCCGATGGCGGCATCCGCTCCATGGAGCGCAATGAAACGCGAGTGGCGCCCGCGGAGCTCAACTGGTGATGCGCTTCTCGCCGCTCGATCGCAAACTGCTGCGTGATCTGATGCGCATGCGCGCGCAAGCGATCGCCGTCGCCGCCGTGCTCGCCTGTGGCGTGGCGTTGTTTGTGATGGCGACGGGAATGTACGACTCGATGGATCGCGCCCGCGATCGTTACTACGACTCGGCGCGCATGGCCGATCTCGCGGTCTCCGTCGTGCGTGCGCCAGATCCGGTGGCACGCGATCTCGAAGCAATACCAGGCATCAATGCGCTCGAAACGCGGGTGGCGGGTATCGGTCTATTGGACCTCATCGGCAAATCCGATCCGGTATCGGCGCGGCTCGTCTCGTTGCCGCCCGATCGCAGACCGCGCGTCAACGATGTGCTGCTGCGCGAAGGCCGCTGGCCTGAAGCAACTCGCGACAATGAAGTGCTCATCAACGAAGCGTTTGCCGAGGCGAACGCGCTCGGTCCGGGAGATCGGGTGCGTGCGCTGATCTACGGTCGCTATCGCGAACTCGAAATCGTGGGCGTGGCGAGCAGCCCCGAGTTCGTCTTTGCGGTCGCGCCCGGTTCCATGCTGCCGGAGCCTGAGCGTTTCGGGGTCGTGTGGATGAACCGCGAGGCGCTGGCGCGCGCCTTCGATGTCGATGGCGCATTCAACGATGTTGTTTTCCGGCTCGCGCCGGATGCCGATGCGCGTAGCGCGATGTTTGCGATCGATGCGCGCTTGGAACGCCACGGCGGTCGCGGCGCCTACGGACGCGATCGGATGTTGTCTGCGCAGTTCTTGGCGGATGAGCTCAATTCGCTGCAAACCATGGCGGCGATACTGCCGCCGATTTTCATGCTGGTCGCCGTGTTTCTCTTGAACGTCTCGCTATCGCGGCTCGTCGAGACGGAACGTTCCAATATCGGTTTGTTGAAATCTTTCGGCTACGGCAATGGCGCCATCGCGTTTCATTACGCGAAGTTCGCGATTGCTTTCGCGTTGCTCGGCGCTGCGATCGGTGTCGGATTGGGCCGTTGGATCGGCAGCTACATGGCCGAGTTGTATTCGCAGGTGTATCGCATTCCGAATCTCATCTTCGATGCCAAACTGCACATCTATGTATGGGCGGTCGTCGTCGCGTTGTTCGCCGCGTTATTGGGCGCGGCGCAAGCGGTGCGGCGGGCCACGATCCTGCCACCGGCGGCGGCGCTCGCACCGCCTGCGCCGGTGAGCTTCGGCCGGCTGGGTTCGGGCATCGAACGCTCGGCGCGTACGCTCGATGGCAAGACGCGCATGGTCGTACGTCGCATCGTGCGCTTTCCGCGGCGCTCGGCGACGACAGTCATCGGCATGTCGCTTGCGCTGGCTTTGCTCATCACCTCCGAGCACGTCCCGATTTCGATGAACCACATCGTGAACGTCACCTTTGGCGTGGCGCAGCGCATGGACGCGACACTGACGTTCGCTGAAACCGCCGACGATCGCATTCTCGCGGAAGTGCGACGCTTGCCGGGCGTGCAAGCCGTCGAGCCAATGCGCGGCGCCGAAGTCATTCTGACGGCTGGCAGCCGCGAACGACGCGACACCGTCATGGGCTTGCCCGAAGACAGCTATCTGTTTCGCCTGCTCGATCACGAGATGAATGTCGTCGTGCCGCGCGCCGGCGGCATCACGCTCTCGGAGGGCCTTGCGGAAAAGCTCGCGGTCGGGGTGGGCGATACCGTCACGATGCAAGCGACCGACGGTCAGCAGGCGCGTGCCGAGTTGACCGTCGTGGATGTGGTCAAGCCGTATCTCGCTGGCGCGGCTTATATGGAATTGGATGCGTTGAGTCGCGCCTTGCGCGAGCCCGGCCGTGTGACCGCCGCCTATGTGTTGATGGATCGCAGCGCGCGCGATGCATTGAATGAACGCATCAAAAAGTTGCCGATGATCGCCGGCGTGTCGTTTCTCGACACCTCGGCAGCTTCGATGAGCAAGCTGCTCAATGAGGGCAGCGGCTTTTTCGCTTACATGTTCGTCATCTTCTCGAGCTTGATGGCGGCGGGCGTCGCGTATTCTTCCGCGCGCGTGACGTTCGCCGAACAGGAGCGCGATCTTGCGACCTTGCGTGTGCTCGGCTTCGGCCGGCGCGAGGTGTCCTATGTGTTGCTGGCGGAAATCGGCGCGTTGTTGCTGATCGCTCTGCCCTTGGGCGTCATCCTTGGCGCGTTGCTGTCGCGCTGGCTGATGACGCAGTTCCAAACCGACATGTTTACCTTCCCATACATCACGCATCCGTCGGCGTATGGCGAGGCGGCGTTGTTCGTCGTGATTGCCGTGTGTGCTGCGGCGTTGCTCGTCCGCCGCAGCGTCGATCGGCTCGATCTGGTGGGTGTGCTCAAGTCGAGAGAATGATGGCCAACGAAGCAGCAAGACAACGAGCGCGGCGCGTGCGCATTTTTTGGATCGTGGCGGGCCTCGTGACGGCGCTGGCGATCGGTGCGTCCTTGCTGCCGGATGCCACTGAAGCCGACATCGTACGTGTGGATCGCGGCGATGTGCGCGTGGCCGTCGTGGATGAAGGCCGCACGCGCATGCACGACATTTATGTGATCAGTGCGCCGATGACCGGCCGCATCCTGCGGGTCGATGTCGAACCGGGTGATGCGGTGGAAGCGGGCGAGGCGGTGGCGCGCATGTCACGCGCGGCGGCGGGCTTTCTCGATACACGCAGTGCGTTACAAGCGCGTGCCGCCGTGGATGCGGCAGAAGCGCGGCTGCGCGCGACGATTGCCGAGCTTGAATTCGCCGAGCGCGAGCATGCGCGCAATATCGAACTCGCGGCCGTCAATCTCATTCCCAAAGCAACGGCCGAACAAAGCGAGACGCGGCTAAACGCCGCACGCGCCGCGCGCGAGGCGGCGGCGGCAGAAGTCGCGCGGGCGCGCAGTGCGTTACTCGAGGCCGATCAAATGGGAGGCGACACCGTCGCCGTGACCAGTCCCACGGCAGGTACGGTGCTGCGGGTGCCTCAAGAAAGCGAAGCCGTGATTACCGCCGGTACGCCGATCGTAGAAGTGGGCGATCCGCGGCTCATCGAAATCGTCGGCGATTTCTTGTCGCAGGACGCGGTGCGCATGAAGGCGGGCGCGCCTGCGGTGATCGAAAACTGGGGCGGGCCGCCGCTGGCGGCCGTCGTCGAGCGCGTGGAGCCGGTCGCACGCACGAAGATCTCGGCACTCGGCGTCGAAGAGCAGCGCACCTACGTCATTCTGCAGTTCGCCGACGACGGTCAAGAGGTGCCGCGTGCGCATGATTTCCGCGTTGACGTCCGCGTCATCATCGATGAAGCAAAGAACGCGCTGCGTGTGCCGCTCGGCGCGTTGTTTCGCCGCGGCAGCGGCTGGGCTGTGTATCAAGTCGTCGATGGCCGCGCCGTGCTCACGGATGTCGAGGTCGCCCAAGCGGACGATCACTATCGCGTGATCGCTTCCGGGTTAACCGAAGCAGACGCAGTGATCGTGTTTCCCAGTAACGCGATTGCCGACGGAGTGCGGGTCAAGCCACGACAGTAGTGGCGAGCACGCTGTACCTCGTGCGAGGTACAGCGATTCGCGAGTCTATTACTGCACCGTCAGCACGGTTTTCACCGAGCCATCGACGGCGCTCTTATCCACGTAAGCAATGCCTTTCTCATTGGCGGCGACGAACTTGACCGCTTCAGCGGAACTGCCCAGTTCCTTCGGCGGCTGTGTCTTGCCCGTGAACACGAGGCGAGCCCAGATCGCTTTCACTTGCGCGAGATCCTTGCCAGCCACCTTGGTATAGAACGCGTTGCGCGTCGTCGAGTCAGCTAGATCGACCGGCGCAAAGGCGTTGTCCTTGCCGAGGTAGACATTGGCGACTTGGTCGGCGCTCAGCGAGGCTGCTGCGTGCTTCGGGTTCACGATCACGACGAGCTCAGCGTGAGCCGCAACGCCCGACAGCATCACGGACGCCGCAAGCAAAGTACGAATGAAAATCTTCATGTCGTGCACTCTTAGAAAATGAAGTCGACGGTCAGGCTGAACAACGAGTAGCTACGGCCGAATTCGAAGTTCGGCTGGACGTTGCCGAGTTTCCCGGCGGAGCCTGTTCCTAAGTCGACGTAGTTGTACTGGCCTTTCACGGCGATGTTGCCGAAGCCATCCCAGCGCAAGCCCAGCGCAATGCTTTCTTGCGAACCTTGCACCTGCTTGAGCGCCATGTTCAAACCATCGTTGATGGGCTGCACCGCGGCGGCCATCATGCCGAGGCCTTGCGTATCGATACCGGGCTCGTACTGCACGTCGTCCTTCAGCTTTGCCAGGATCGCGTAGGGCGTGAAGTTGCCAAAGCGCGCACCACCCATGACGTAGCCACCGCGCGTATCGGAAATCATGCCGTCACCGCCGAAGTCGATGACTTCCGCCGAAGCGAACCAAGCACCTGGATCGTAAGAAGCGCCGACGGAGAGATACGACAGGTTCAGATCGTGAAGTTGATATTTGCGAGCGAGTGCGTGCGCCTGCGCCGCTTCGACGGCGAATCCATAGCCGTTCAACATATCGCCGACAAAGGAGAAGCCACTGACGAGCTGCCGCATTTGCGGCTCACCCATCTCCAGATCCATGCGGATGTAGCCGACGCGAAATGCCGCGGCACCTTTTTCGACGAGATAGTTCGTACCGAAGATGCGATCGGCTTCGATTTTGCTCGATGCGACTTTCGCTTCGCTCACGCCATAGAACGCTTGCACTGAGTTGCGGACGCTGCCGGTCGTGAACGAGTAGGCGATGTCTGCGCCATCGCTATTCGTGATCGATGAGACTTGATAGACCTCTTCGGGCGGACGTACCCACGTGTTTGCATAGCCCACCAGGCGTGAATCGGATACCAGGAACGTTGGTAACGCGATGCGCCCGACACGTGCGGAGAAGTTCGGGGTGAATTGGTACTTGAGATTCGCCCATTCGATGTTGGGCGTGAATGTACGGTCGTAGCGGTATTGCGAGATCGCCTGGACCGTTAACGAAAGCGAGTCCGTGAAGTTGACGTTCGCCTGTGCGGCGAGGCGTGAATCCGAACGTACGTCCCATTCACGCGTGTGGCCGGCGCCATCAGGCATGAACACGCTGCCGACGACATCCGCGCCATCCAGGTTCGTGTGCATTACACCGAGCGTGCCGAAGCCGCGTATCGAGACCTTGTCGCCAAAATCGCTGGCTTGCGTCGCTGCGCTTGCAAGCGCTAGCGCGACCGCTGCTGAAAGCATCGTCAATTTGTGAGTCATATCCGCCTCAAGGAAAGTCGAGCGCACCGCGCCGTCGCGTGCTCTAACGGCGCGCTACATATCGACCTTGAGGGAGAAGCCCGCGATCCCGCCAATAGTAGGGAATGTCTTAGTGTCGCCCCAGCGATCAACTGTGGATCGCGCGACGTCGTGCTCGATTTGCGCTTTCGATGTGAACGCTAGAACTGCGTGTTTCGATCAGCGTAAAGGCTGTCGGGCGCAGGGCTGCTGGTCAGAAAGAGAATGGCTTGGTGGCTTCGTCTCTGGCCAGCAGCTCAGCGCCCAGCAGTCCTTACGCTAAAGTACTTCCCCGTCGTTCTGACCGTAACCCGTAGCCCGTAAGCCGTGCTCCTCAATTCCGCCGCAGCGGCACGAACCGCACGAGTGACACGGTCTGCGTGCGTATCTCGCCCGACGCGTCTTTTTCGATGAGACGCAGCTGTTGTGTATCGTGAATCGGGCCCACGGGTACGACCATGCGTCCGCCTGGCTTGAGTTGCTCGAGGAGGGGTTGCGGCACGTGATCAGGCGCAGCCGTGACGATGATCACATCGAAGGGCGCGTGGGCCGGCCAACCCGCATAGCCATCGCCGATCCGCGTCGTGATGTTGTCGTAACCAAGATCGTCAAGTACTCGTCGTGCGGTGGCGCCCAGTTGCGGCTCCAGTTCGATCGTGTAGACGTGCGCGACAAGCTGTGCGAGTACGGCTGCTTGATAGCCCGAGCCGGTGCCGATTTCCAAAGCGACATCGGCAGCGGTCGGGCGCGCGAGTTGAGTCATCAAGGCAACGATGTACGGCTGCGAGATCGTCTGGCCTGCGCCGATCGGCAGCGGCGTATCGGCGTAGGCGTACCGCTGCTCGGCTTCAGGAACGAAACGATGGCGCGGTACTTCGCGCATGGCGGCAAGCACCCGCGGGTCGTCGATATCGCGAGCCTCCATCTGCCGCTCGACCATGCGTTTGCGCGCCGCGTCGAAATCGTGCTCCGCGGCGTCACTGGATGTACCCACGAATGTGATCGCTCCGAGAATCAGGCTCAGCGAGATGTTGCGCATGCCGTTAGGGATGCGCTGATTCCGGGCGGAGTTCCGTGCGGAGGTGCGGTGGATGCGGGTGGGCTTAGGCAAAAGCCGTTGTCTTCTGGCCCGAGCCCCGAGCCCCGAGCCCCATAAGTGAGTCGGACCTACGACCGACCGTACGATCCGACTCACTAATCGAGCGTGCTTATTCGCCGTCGTCTTCGTTATCGACTTCGCGGGCGGTGGCTTTTTGGCCGGCCGCTTCTTCGGCGCGGGCGCCCGCCAGAATGCCGGGCAACGCGTAGTTACCTTCGTGGCAAGCGTATTCGTACACCGGTTGATCCGTTCGATTGAAAATGAGCTCGCCGCTGAACGGCTGCGGGAACGTGGTCGGGTCGCTCACCGTGAATTGATAGAGGATTTCGTTCGGTGAAGCGTATGAGAGCTTTTCAACGACCTTACGATTGGGGCCCGCGCCGCGGTAAGTGTGCAGCGGGTGGAAGTTGGTCGTCTCTACGATGAGGGTGTCACCTTCCCATCGTCCGACGGAATCGCCGAGCCACTTCGGCACGCTTTCAGGCAGCGGCTTTGCATTCATGCGGATCACGCGAGCGTCGTGCACCATCTCGACGAGGAACATCACGTGATCTTTCGTTTGGACGAATTGATACGCGTTGTTGTACATGTTCGGCAGCATCGGCGGACCGCCATTCGAGCCGAATGACAGCAGGCAACGCTCGCCGAGGGAGCGCAGCTCAGGTCCATCCACAGGACCTGCGTTCTTGCGGAAGGCCGCACGTTGCGCAGCAATGCGCTTACCGGCCTCGGGGAGCATGGGCGGGACGCGCCCGTTAGGCGGGTCGACGATGATGGAGGCGCGTGGTTCGCCATTGATACGAAGCACGCGTTCGCCGCGGGCAACCCAGAAATTGTTGTAACCGCAATTGGCGCCGCGGAAACCGTAGCCGCAGTCCTCGGGCAAATCTTCAACGCGGGTTCCGGGCGCCGTCGGTTCATCGGCTTTCTTGACGTGGTCTGACGCGAATTTTTCGGCAGCAGCCACTTCTTCGGGCTTCATGATCAAGCGCGTGCCGTATTGCGCGGGGCGCTCGAACGGCGTGATCGTTTCGTGAGTCCAAAAGCCGCTGAAGTCCGGCTTACCTTCTGCGGTTCGCGGGATGCTCGTCTTCATCCCTGTGGAGTCCGCCGCTAGCGCAGCGCCACCCAGCGCCAGCGCGGCGCCAGTAATTATGCAGTGCAAAAACAATCGAGATGCTGAAGTAGGCATACCTGCACCTTTGGTTGATCCCCTGAACGATTGGCGCCGCTGGTCTCAAGCACCCACCCAATTGGCGCTACGAGAAGCCTAGCGATCGGTTCACAGAGCGACAATCGCTGAATGAGAAGAAATCCAAAGCAGGCTTGCGCGGCGCGGGGCCTTCAGTCAGTCAGCTGTTTCACCATCACGAAATCGTCCATGACGAAGCCGCCGCCGATGTCCATGACCACTTCCTCGCGGATTTCGTAGCCGGCGCGTCGGTAAACACGAATCGCTTTGGCATTGTGCTTGTTCACTGTCAGCAGCAGTGAACGGCAACCAAGTTCGCGCGTGCGGGTTTCGACATGCTCGAGCATGAGCGCACCCAACCCCCGTCCGTGCAGGTCCGGAAGTAAATACAGTTGTTCGAGTTTCATTTCGGCCGAACTTGCAGCGCGCTCGTCGATGCGTGCATAGCTGCAATAACCAACGAGTGCGTGGTCGACTTCGAGCACATCGAACCAGCGATCACGCGCTCCCAGGTAGCTTCGCAACTTCGCCGCCGTGAAGCGGCCGCTCAGCATGTAATCGATCTGCTCCTGGCTGATGATCGTGATGTAGTGCGCATTCCAAATGGCATGGGCCAAGCGCGCAACCGCCTCGAAGTCAGCCTCGGTCAGTGTTCTGATCTCAGCGCGCAAGGATGTCAGCATGTGGTTTCCATGAGGAGGACTACGCAACGGCGGCAATTGTCGGGGAGTTGAGCTCGCCTGACGAGTTCTCGCGCGAGGCCAGCGCTGCCAAATCGAGAGCCAACGCACGAATTCATCAGGTAATCACTGGCGGGTGCCGCTTTTACCTCAAGGAATGTCGTAGGCGGGTCGAAACAGGGGTTAGGAACACCACCGCGGACGGGCTGTGCCGTAAGTCCGCATTTTGCTGCAGACAGCGTTGTGAGCGCACTGGGTGCGCATTGATCCAAAACGCCATGGTCCAAGCTTTGTCCACGACGGCGGACGCCGGTCGCGAATACGAAATCGGCGAGAACGAGTACCTCGTGCTCGTATCCGATAAAGCGAGCAACTTCGTGTATGCGAACGCTGCCTTTTGCAAGGCGAGCGGCTATGCGTGGGAAGAGCTCAAGGGCACGATGACCACGCGCATGCTGCACAAGGACACCCCGGTGCAGGTGTCGATGGACATGGTCGCTACGCTGCGTAGCAAACGTCCCTGGAATGGACTCATCAAGAACAAACGTAAGAACGGCGACTACTACTGGCTGCACCTGAACATCTCGCCGTTGTATGCGAATGGGCAATACGCCGGCGCACTGTTGGTCCATACGCGGCCCTCGCGCACCGAGCGCGAGCGCTTGGAGCCGCTGTATCGAATGATGCAAAGCGGCGCCCACAAAGATCTGTTCTTGCATCACGGTCAGCCGATCCGGATGAATGCTTTCGGCAAAGCGCGTATGGCGTTGCGCAGTTTTGGGCTCAACGCCTCCATCTGGGGCTCGATGAGCGCGACGTATGTCGCCGCTTTGCTCGCGCTGAGTGCGGTCAGTGCTGGGTTGGGGCTCAAGTTCTGGATGGCGGCTTTGGCGCTGCTGGGCGGCGTTGCCGCTGCGGGCGTGTACTTATCGCGCTCCGTCGTCGCGCCGTTGCGCAGCGCCGTCGCGTTTGCGAACAAAGTGGCGGCCGGTGATTTGAGTGAGCAATCCTCGAGCGCGCGTGCCGATGAAATCGGCGATCTATCGCGTGCGTTGTCGCAGATGTCGGTGAACATGCGCGCTGCGGTGAGCGATGTGCGCAATGGCTCCGCCCATGTCGACGATGCGACGCACTCGATTGCGGCCAGCACGCTCGAGCTTGCGGAACGCACCGGGAATCAAGCAGGTCACGTCCAAACCACTTCGGCGTCCATCGAAGAGATGACCGCCGCGGTCAAGCAAACCGCGGATTCCACGCGGCTCGCACGCGAGTCGGTGGCGCAGGCGCATGGCGCCGCGCAACGCGGCGGCGCCGTCATCGATGATGTCGTGCGTACGATGCAAGGCATCACGGCGTCGAGCAAAAAAATGGCCGATATCGTCGCGGTGATCGACAGCATCGCTTTCCAGACGAATATTCTGGCGCTCAATGCGGCGGTCGAGGCAGCGCGCGCAGGCGAGCAGGGCAAGGGCTTTGCCGTCGTCGCGCACGAAGTGCGCAGCCTCGCGCAGCGCAGCGCGCAGTCTTCACGCGAGATCCGCGAATTGATTCATGGCAGCGTGGATCAAATCGACAAAGGCGCGAAGATGGTCGATAGCGCCGGCACGACGATGAAGGAAGTCATCACGCAAGTGCATCGCGTCGCAGAGCTGGTCTCGCGGATTGCTGAGACGGCGCAGGAACAATCCTCCGGCATCGATCAGATCAACGACAGCGTCAATCAGCTCGATCAGGTGACGCAGCAGAATGCGTCGATGGCGCAAGAACATCTGGCTTCGATGGAGGAGTTGCGCCTGCAGGCCGAAGAGCTCGCAGCTGCCATGTCCGTATTCAAGCTTTCGCAAAGCGAGAACCTGGCGCTGTTCCAGTCGACGAGTATCTCGGCGGAGTCGGTGAGGCAGGCAGCGCTGACGGTACGCGCTGCTTAAATTGAGATTTGGTTGCTAGCCGGCAAGAACAGACGAGCACACGTGTTGCGGCTCTGGCCAGCAGATCAGCGCCCAGCAGCCCTGACCACAAAGTTCGCGGCAATCAATCGTTGTTTGATCAGGTCTTGTAAGTCGTCAGCAGCAGATTGGTCTCAGAGCGCGTAACGCCTTCGAACAGGCTGATGCGTGCGATCACGCGATCGAATTCCTGCAAGTCCTCGACGTGTAGCTCGGCGACGTATTCCCAGCGGCCGTTAGTGCTTTGCACTGCGGCGACAGCGGGCTCACCGCGTAA
>CAZIXV010000023.1:0-22786 GCA_964543105.1 uncultured Steroidobacteraceae bacterium | reverse complement strand
AAGATCTAACGCTAACGCCTCGCGATAGCGACAGAGCGGCCTTGCGCCGCTCTGTCCCTCTCAACCTCGACACTCGAGGATTTCCTGACGAATTCTTTTTTTCGAGGACGATCACTATGCTCGACGCCACTCTCAAACAGCAGCTTCAGACCTATCTCGAACGCGTAACGCAACCGATCGAGATCGTGGCCTCGCTGGATGACAGCGACGCTGCGCGCGAGATGCTGGCGTTGCTCGAGGATATCGTCTCGCTGTCCTCGCTCATCACGCTGACTCGCGATGACGCCGCCGATGTGCGCAAGCCGTCCTTCACGCTGAACCGTCGCGGTTCGGATATGAAGGTGCGCTTCGCTGGCATCCCGATGGGTCATGAATTCACTTCGCTCGTCCTCGCACTCTTGCAGGTTGGCGGCCACCCACCGAAGGCCGATGCCGCGACGCTCGAGCAGATTCGCGCACTGCCCGGTAAGTACGATTTCGAAATCTTCATTTCGCTGTCGTGCCAGAACTGTCCGGATGTGGTGCAGGCCTTGAACCTGATGGCCGTGTTCAATCCCAACGTCAGCGCGACGATGATCGATGGCGCGCTGTTTCAAGACGAAGTCGAGTCGCGCCAGATCATGGCGGTGCCGACCGTCTATTTGAACGGCGAGCAATTCGGCCAAGGCCGCATGACAATCGAGGAAATTCTCGCGAAGCTCGATACGAACGCCGGAGCACGCCAAGCCGAGGCGCTCAATGCGAAAGATCCGTTCGACGTACTCGTCGTCGGCGGCGGTCCCGCGGGTGCAGCGGCGGCCATCTATGCAGCGCGTAAAGGCATTCGCACCGGAGTGATTTCCGAGCGCTTCGGCGGTCAGGTGCTCGACACGCTCGCGATCGAAAACTTCATCTCGGTGAAAGAAACCGAAGGTCCGAAAATGGCCGCGGCACTCGAAGAGCACGTCCGCGCCTATGACGTCGACATCATGAATTTGCAGCGTGCCGCGCAACTCGTCCCGGCGGATGCGGACGGACTCATCACGGTGAAGCTTGAAAACGGCGCCGCGCTCAAGGGCCGCACGGTGGTGCTCGCGACCGGTGCACGCTGGCGTGAGATGAACGTGCCAGGCGAACGCGAATATCGCGGTCGCGGGGTGGCGTACTGCCCGCATTGCGATGGTCCCTTGTTCAAGGGCAAGCGTGTTGCCGTCATCGGCGGTGGCAACTCGGGCGTCGAAGCAGCGATCGATCTGGCCAATATCGTTGCCCATGTCACGCTGATCGAATTCGATAGCAAGCTGCGCGCCGATGAAGTCTTGCAGCGCAAATTGCGCAGTCTCTCGAACGTGCGCGTCATCGTATCGGCCCAGACGACCGAGGTGCACGGCGAGGGTGGCAAGGTCAATGGACTCACCTACAAGGATCGCGTCAGTGGCGAATTGCATCGCATCGACCTGGAAGGCGTGTTCGTGCAGATCGGCTTGTTGCCGAACACGGACTGGTTGAAGGGCACGGTCGCGCTGAGCCCACGCGGTGAAATCGAAATGGATGCGCGCGGTCAAACGTCCGTGCCCGGTGTTTTCGCTGCGGGCGATGCGACGACCACGCCGTACAAGCAGATCGTCATCGCCATGGGCGAAGGCTCGAAGGCCGCCTTGAGCGCCTTCGATCACCTGATCCGCACCTCCGCCCCCGCCGCAAGCGATGAAGCGGCGCCCGCACGGCAGCAGGAAAGCCAGCAGCGGGTTGCTGTCGGCGCCTAGTCTCGGCGCCTCGCGGGGCGTACGTGTGGGCGTGTGACCGTGTGAACGTGTAGGCCGGACGTTCTTGCCTACACGTCGGCACGATGACACGCCCACACGTCGTCTCGGATAAGACCCGACCTCCCCATAGCAATCAGCGATCCACCCCCCGCCCCTGGCTGGTTTACACTCCGCGCCTCGGCGCACGGCTACATATAGACGACCCGTGCCCAGGCCATGCTTACGCCGGTGACTCCATCGCGCGCAGCCGGCCTTCACTCCACACGAGGAGAGCGGTTTGCAATTCGAATTCCGTGGCGCGCGTCGCTTTGGCGGCGCGCTGATGCTTGTGCTGCTCGGCGCCTGCTCGAGTAGCGACGATGGCGCAACTTCGCGGCAACTGCAGCTGTCGGCTCAGTCGCTGAACTTCGTCGCCGCCTCACCCACCGCAGCTGCTCCTGCCGCCCAAACCATCACGGCCACTTTTGGCGCAGGCGTTGCCAATATCTCCGCGCTGCAAAGTGGCACAGCGATCGAAGACGTGCAGGTCGCCATCAACGGCACCAGCGCGCAGATCACTGTCGTTCCGGCGGCGCCCACCACCATCGGCGCGGGACAATTCAAATCTACGATTGCGCTGACGACCTATTTCTGCGGCGATCCGGCGTGCACTCGGCTCGAGGCTGGCGAATCGAGCACGGTGAACGTGACCTACCAGGTGTCGCCGCTCGTCACGGATATCGCACCCAGCATCGCCATCTCCGGCACCTCTGGATCGGCCATCGTGCGCGGTACGGGCTTTCAGGCTTTCGCCCTTCAAGGCGTGAATTTCAATGGCACGCCCGCGACCGAATTCACCCTGCCGTCGAATAGCGACTCACAAATCAATGTCGTTTATCCCGCGCTCACCGCCGGCAGCTATGTCGTCGGGCTCGACGCCTCGACGCACTCGGGAACCATCGCGAGCAACGCCACGCTCACCGTCGTCGACCCTGTGACGCGTAGCGCCGAAGCGTTGGCATGGCCCGCGCCCGTGACGACGGTGCACTCGCTGGAGTACGACACGCGCCATCACGCGCTGCTGATCGTGACCGACGCCAACGGCGGTCAACTCGTGCGCTATCCGTATTCTGGCGGCGCGTGGCAGACGCCGCTCACGGCCGCGCTTGCGAACGCACGTGATGCCACCTTGTCGCTCGATGGCTCGCGCTGGTTGGCGCTGTCGACTACCGCGGTCACACCAGTCGATCCCGTCACGCTTGCACCAGGCACGGCGATCGAGGTGCCGTCCTTGCCCGAAAACGCCTTCGCCAAAACCATCGCGCTGATGCACTCGAACATCGCCGTGATCACGACGGGCATCGCGCAAAGCGCCACGACGCCGCTGTATTGGTATTCGACGCTCGAGAACGAGATCGTGCCGACGGGCGCAACGCTCAATAATGCGACCGCGCGCGCCGCAGGCAACAGCTCGACCGTCGCCATCATGCAAGGTGATCCGTCGCTGACCGCGGCGCCGGTGTTGTGGGTGGCGGATGCCATGACCCGCCAATTGACGAACACCGTCATCGCGCTCAATCAGAACGCCATTCCGCCCGCATTCGATCGCGACGCTACGCGGCTCGTATTGAACGGCACGAACGTTTACGACAAATCGTATGCGCTGCTGGGCAAACTGCCTGAAACGACAGCGGCTGTCGTGCTGCGACCGGACGGCAAACGCGCCTACACCTACGACACCGCGGCAGGCGGGCTGCTCGTGTTCGACATCTCGGCAACGAATGAGGGCGAGGCGTACACGGCGCTCGGCGCTGCCATCCCGCTCATCGCCGCACCCGGCGCCGGCGCCAAGATGGCCATCAGCGCGGATGCGAACACCTTGTTCGTCGCAGGTGCGACGCAAGTCGTCGTGCAACCCACGCCGGCTCTTTAAGGCGAAGAAGTCATGAACACCAGAACGAGTCTGCAAGCGCTCGGCATCGTCGTCGCAAGCTGCTGCGTGAGCGCCGCCGCGATGGCGCAGGATCGCGCCGTAGGCGCCACGCATTTTGAATTCGCCGTCACGAGCGTCGAGAACGATACGTCGGGCAGCACGTCCAGTGGCGCGATCGGCGGCGAATTGACGGCGACGCTGCCTCTCGGAAAGTACTTTGGCGCATCGCTCGGCGGTGGCTACACACGTTCGCGCCTGCGTACCCGCGACGTCCTCAAGGACGAAACCGGCGAATTGCCCGGCAATCGACCCTCGTGCAGCTTCGATTCAGTGGCAGGCGAAGCATCGCTCTTCTTTCGTATGCCTTCGTTCGGTCGGGTCTCGGCGAGCTACACCCTGGGTGAGTTGTCGGCGAGCTGCGAAGGCACGGTATTGTTTCCGATTTCAGGCACCGATTCGCTCGACACCGACGGTTTCAGAGTCGATGCAGAGGCCTATCTCGGCAAGTTCACGCTCGGTGCAGAACACGTGCGCACGAATCTCGATGAGGGCCCCGAGCTCGAAGCGACCACGGTATTCGGCCGCTGGTATCCGCTCGAGAGTTTGAAGATCCAATTATTCGGCAGCGACCAGCACGAGGAAGACACCTACGGATTGTTGCTGGAACATCAGCCGGAAATGTTTGGCGACGGCTTGGGCGTTCGCTTCGGCTTTTCGATGACCGACGCCGAGCCGAAAACCCGCACCTTTGAGCTCGGCCTATCGTATTACTTCGGACGCAAAGTCGGTCTGATGACGCGAGATCGGCACTATCGCTAACTGATGCCGCTCAGGGCCGTTGAGGCCGCGGCGATCTGACTGACGGATACCGCGGTCGAGGCGTGAGAATCAACTCGCGCCGGTCAGCAAGAGCAGCGTGTCGCGCGTGCCCTGAGTCATATCGATGAAATGCAACCCCGCGTGATAGCTGCGGCTATTGAGCGCATCGCAGTAGCGGACCCGACATTTCATTGTGAGCTCGTACACCATGCCGCACACCGTCAGCTGGATCGTCAGCTGACAGTCATCGTTGAGTGGCAGACGATTCGCGAGCGTCACGCCGACGCCATTGATCGACAGATCATCGATACGCACCGCATGTTGCTGATTGCGACAGTCGACGGTGCCCACCAATGACGAGGAGGTCTGTTGCCGATCTGCAGCACGCTGATCCGTGGGCGGCGCTTCGATTTCGCCGGTCAGATCGAGTTCGAACTCATCGAAGTCATCGCAGTCTGCGGGTTTGCTCGTGGAATTCATTGGTATCCGAGTCAGTTGAAACCGCGTCGATGCCATGGTCGCATGGCTGCAATTGCTCACCACAGTGCCCAGGTCGCAGTTGTGGCATCGTTCGGGCGCTAGTGCGCTAGCATCACGGTCACGAGCATGCCTGTACCGGAGGCAGGAACTGCGAGGGAGCGCATCGATCTGAGAACTACGTCGTTTTTCGTTACCGATGACTTTTAGATTATGTCGCCACCGCGCATCTCACCCGCACGACGCCATTCATCCAGCCCTTCATGTCCAGTAACGAAGTGAATGCTCGGCTACCGGAAAGAACACTCGTCGATCTTCTGAATGACGAGCGCGGTTATGTGCGCATCTTTGCGGATCGAGGCGGCTTCGGTTACGAGCGCGCGACGTATGCGCCAGCGCCGATAGGCGATCTGTTCGATCGCATGGGCGGTTACGAATCGATTGCAGTGGCGCGCCAGGCTGCCGAATGGCAATTGCGCGCCGTCACCCCAGTGCGCCGCCGGCGCCGGCGCTAACCAACTCATTTGACGCCGCGCTCCAGCGGTACTGCATCAAAGCGCCTTACTGGCTTGCGCCGGCGGCGTCCACCAACTTGGGTTCCTGTTTCACTGCCGGCGCACGCTTGGCCTGCTGCAATGTCGGGCGGCGTTTGCGCTCACGCATCGCCAAGGACACCCAACGGCCCGTTTTGATCGAGCGCAGCATGCCTTCAATGATCCGCACATCCGCGAGCCCCTCCTCGCCCGAGGGCTCCGGATCACGACCGTTCAGCACGCAATCCGAGAAGTACAGCAACTGCGGCGCGAACTGATCGCTCTTCGCAAAACGCTTCTTACGCGTGCGCTCGCCGATTCGCGCTTCATAGGCGAGACCAACCGCATATTCATAAGCTGGGTCGACCGTGACCGAACCGCGCGTTCCGGTGATCGTGTACGTCGAACGATCGGCGGCACCAAAGCTGCACGTGAACGTGGCGATACGCTCATCCTTGAACCGCATGGCTGCAGTCACCGTCTCGTCCGTGTTGCGAAAGCGCGGATCCTTGCTGCGCGTCGCGCTCGCCCATACCGCCACCGGATCGGCGCCCAAGCAATAGCGCGCGGCATTGATGCAATAGATGCCGATGTCATACAGCGGCCCGCCACCGCGTTTGGTCTTGCGCAAACGGATATTGTCGCTGCCGACCTGCATCGCGAAGTCCGAACTGAAAAATCGTAGATCGCCCAGCCCTCCGGAGCGCGCAAGCTCCGCAACTTCGAGATTCGCCCGCTCGAAGTGCAGCCGATACGCAATCATCAACTTCACCCGCGCCTTGCGTGCGGCCTTCATCATTGCTTCGCACTCGCGCGCAGTCACCGCCATCGGCTTCTCGCAAAGCACATGCAAACCGGCGCGTGCTGCGCGAACGGCGTACTCCTTATGCTGATCATTGGGCAGCGCGATATACACGGCGTCGATTTCGCCGCTGGCGAAGAGCTCGTCGATCTCGTCGTAATCGCACAACCGCTTCACGCCATATCGCTTGCCCAGCGCGCGCAATTTTTTAGTGTCGCCCGAAACGAATGCAGCCAAGCTGCTATTGCGCTTGGCGTGACGAAATGCGGGCAACACCGCCGCTTGTGCGATGTGACCCAAGCCAATGACGGCGTAGCGAACGGTTTTGGATGACGAGGTCTTTGCGCGCGATGCAGAGCGTGAGCGAGCCATGTGATTCCTCGAATGACGAGCAACTCACGAGAAACCCCGGCTGGGCAGCGGAGTTCCGCGCTGGAGCGGGATGCCTGTCGGGCGCTGGGCTGCTGGCCAGCGCAGACGCGTCCCTGATCCCGATCCCTGTTTACTAGCTACCCGCCCCCCCTAACGTGCCACGTGCATCGCCGAATAAACGTGAGCATTCAATCGCGCGCCCGCCGTCAGTACGATGCACGCTCTCGAGGTCTGCAGAAACATTCCCGTGACCGATCCTGCTTTACTCACCAAAGCGGTGCTGCGCGCCGCCGAGCACCTGCAACTGCAAGAGGCGCTCCCTGACATCCTTGGTCTCGCCGAAGCTTCAGGGCAGCAGCTCATCGAGGGTGCGCGGCTGCTCGACCCAAGCGCTGAGGAGTGGCAACAGGCGCTGCGCTTTACGGGACTGTTCCGCTCGCTGCTCCGGCTGACCGGATCGGCAACACACGCGCGCGAATGGTTGAGGGTGCCCCATCACGCGTTGCGCGAACCGCCGGCGGCGTTGCTGCGCACAGCCGCGGGCCGCGACCGCGTCTATCGCTATCTCGATGCGGTGGAGAAATACGAGATCAAGCTGCCGCCAAAGCCGCCGCTTTCATAGACCTGCTAGGTCGCAATCCTCGCCGTAGACATATCAAGAAAACGCTCTTGCAGCGCTGTCCCCATTTGTCGCTCACGCCCTGCGCAGGTTTAGCGTCGCGACTACGCATTGCCAACATGACGCGGCGCAACTCTCATTGGCACCAAAGCTTCATCGCGGGAGAGACGTGTCATGGACCGCAGTGGATTGTTGATTCGAATGCACGCGAAATCAGGCAAGCACGAGAACGTCGAGGCATTGCTGGATTCTTTGGTGCCGCTCGTTCAGGACGAGTCGCAAATGAGCGCCTGGTTTGCCATGCGGTTCGGGCGCAATGAATTCGGGATTTTCAGTGTGTTCGCGGATGACGCGGCACGGGATGCGCATTTGCGCGGCATGGCCGTGCACACGCTCATGCGCCGGGCCGATGAACTCTTCACGATGCCGCCGCGAATGCAGCGACTGGAAGTGCTGGGAGAGAAACTCCCCATGGTCAGTACCGAACCGGATACGAAGGGTTTGCTACTGATGTTTCGCGCGAAACCCAACCGCGAGCAGGAAGTGATGGACTTCCTCGGTTATGCGCAGGAAATGGTCAATCACGAACGCACGACGAACGCCTTATTCGCCATTCGCACGGAAGATGGTGAGTACGGCATCTTCGATGTGTTTCATACGAGCGAAGAACGCCTCATTCATCTGCTTGGCCACGTACCGCGCGAACTTGCGCGTCAGGCGTTCACCTTGCTCGCGGCCATACCGGATGTCGCGATGGTGAACGTTCAGGCGGAAAAGATCGGCGCCGACTCATACGAGGGCGCGCCGCACTGAGACCGCGACGTCAGAAGTAGGTTTGCAGCGACTTGGCGTCGTAATCGCGCAATTCATCGAGGCGATTCTGTTGCACTTTTAGCGCCCACTCGGGGTCTTGCAACAGTGCGCGGCCCACCGCCATCAAATCGAATTCATCGCGGGCGAGTTTCTCGATGGCGGCATCGAGCTTGCCCGCTGCCGAGCTTTCGCCACGAAACGCGCCGGTGAATTCCGAGGTCAATCCCACCGAGCCCACGCTGATCGTCGGCACGCCGGAGAGCTTCTTGACCCATCCTGCGAGGTTCAAGCCTTGCGGACCGTCGACTTCGGGAAACTCAGGCTCGAGGATCCGGCGCTGCGAACAATGGATGAGATCGACGCCGGCATCGACGAGCACGCGCACCCACCGCTCGAGTTCTTGCGGCGTGGTCGCGATCTTGGCGCTGTAGTCGGCCGACTTCCATTGCGAGATACGAATGCTGATGGGCAAATCGCCGACCGCAGCGCGGCAGCGGCGAATCGTTTCGGCCGCAAACTCGGCGCGCCGCTCGAGCGTGCCGCCGAAGCGATCGGTGCGCTGATTGGTGCGCTCCCAGAAAAACTGATCGATCAGATACGCATGCGCGCCATGCAATTCGATGCAATCAAAACCGAGCCGCTTCGCATCGAGCGCCGCATCGGCGAAGGCCTGTGCCATATCGAGCACCTCCGCTTCGCTCGGCGCCTCGCCGACTTTCTTCCCCAGCAACGTAATACCGGAGGGCCCATCGGACGGCGCCTCAGGAAAGTGGCCGGTGCCCGGCTTACGCGCCATGCCTTGATGCCATATCTGCGGCGCCATCTTCCCGCCTTGCGCGTGCACGGCGTCGATCACGCGCTGCCATCCCGCCAGTGCTTCCTCACCCCAAAACAACGGGATGTCGGCATCGCCTGATGCGCCCTTGCGCCGGGTGAGCGTGCCTTCAGAAATGATGAGTCCGACATCCGCCGCTGCACGGCGCGCGTAATACGCCGCATTGTCCGCATTGGGAATGCCGCCAGGAGATCGCGAGCGCGTCATGGGCGCCATCACGATGCGATTTTTCAATTCGAGGCCGCGGACCCGGAACGGCCGCAGCAGAGGCGAGATGTCAGTCATGAATCGCTCGATCAGTTAGCACACAGGCGCTGTTTGGCTTGCGCGTATTCGCGCTTCAAGCGCTCGATCAAGTCGGCCGCGGGCAGAACCTCTTTTACGGCGCTCAACCCCTGCCCTGCGCCCCAGATGTCTTTCCATGCCTTGGCGCTGCCCGAGGCGAAATTCATTTTGCTCGGATCGCTGACGGGCAAATTGCTGGGATCGAGGCCCGCCGCGACGATCGAGGGCTTCAGATAATTGCCATGCACGCCCGTGAATAGATTGCTGTAGACGATATCGTCCGCCGAACCATCGACGATCATCTGCTTATAGGCTTCCTGTGCATTGGCTTCACGGGTGGCAATGAACGCGGTGCCCATGTACGCAAGGTCTGCGCCCATGGCTTGCGCTGCAAGAATGGCCTGACCCGAGGCGATCGCTCCGGAAAGAATCAACGGGCCGTCGAACCACTCGCGAATTTCGTGAATGAGCGCAACTGGTGAGGTCGTGCCGGCATGACCGCCTGCGCCGGCCGCCACAGCGATCAAACCATCCGCGCCCTTCTCGATCGCTTTCTTGGCGAAGCGATTATTGATCACGTCGTGCAAGGTGACGCCGCCGTAGGAATGCACCGCATCGTTCAACTCCGGACGGGCGCCGAGTGAGGTGATGATGATCGGCACTTTGTATTTCACACACAGCTCGAGATCGTGCTGCAAACGATCATTCGAAGCGTGAACGATTTGGTTCACGGCAAACGGCGCAGCCGGCCGGTCGGGGTTCGCCTGGTTGTAGGCGTCGAGTTCGGTGGTGATCTGAATCAGCCATTGTTCGAGCAGTTCTGCAGGGCGAGCATTTAGCGCAGGGAACGAGCCGACGATGCCGGCTTTGCATTGCGCAATGACGAGATCTGGATTGGAAATGATGAAGAGCGGCGAACCGATCAAGGGAAGCGCCAGGCGTTGAGAAAGCAGTGTGGGCAAAGCCATCGAATCACCAATCCGAATTTTGAGAAGACGCGAAGTTAGCACTAAGCGTGCGCATCATCGACCGATGTCGAACTCAGCCGATCAGGAAATTGGCCAGTGGAACGGTGAGGAACGACAACAGAATTCCGACACCCAAGAGCGCTGTCGCCAAGTCCGGCTCGAGCCCATGATCGATCGCGAGAATGCTTGCGGAAATCATCGGTCCCATCGCGGATTCGAGCACGGCGATGTTGAGCACTTTGTCATCCACGCTCAGCGCAACGCCCGCGAAGTAGACGATCAGCGGCGCGAGCAACAGCTTCCAGGCAAGCCCCGCGCCCATGGCTTGCAACTGACTGCGATCGATCCGCACATTGAATTGCAGGCCGACTGAAAACAGCGCCAACGGCACGAGCGTCGCACCAATTCGCGACAGCACTTCTGCGACGAAATCCGGCCAGCCGCCCAAGACGCTCGCGCACACGCCGACGATCAAACCGATGAACGGCGGGAACAACACGATTTTCTTCACGATGCTGGTGGGCGTCACCGATCGGCCCGAGTACAACGCCGCGACGATCGTGCCGCCAACCGCGAGCGCGAAAAAGCAGCCGACTTGATCAGCGATCAGCGCGTACTTGAGTCCCTCCTGCCCACGCAAAGCTTCGATGAGCGGAAAGCCGACGAACGAGGTATTGCCGAGCCCGCAGACGAGCGTCAGTGCGCCGATGCGGCTGCGGCTCCAACCCCAGGCGCGTCCAAGCGCCGCGATGAGCGCCCATGCACCAAGAAACACGAACCACATCGACGCCGGCAAGAACCACAGATCCATCTGCAGTTCGATCGTTGGAATCAACAGCAGGACCAACGCCGTCAAAGCGACATTGATCACCCACCAATTCAAGCTTTGTGCAAACACATGGGCGGGCTTGCCGACGCGCGCGACGATCAGCCCGAGCGCGAAACACACCAGCAGCAGCAGAATCGAGGCCATTCAGTGCGACTTAAGCCGGATCGCTGGGCGCGGCAGATTCAGCGGTCTCGGATTCCTTCGGCGGCCGCGGCACTTTCGGCTCCGGCGCGCGCACCTGCCAACCACCCCGCGCGGTGTAGTGCGGCGTCACTTTCGCCACGATGGTTCCCGCCAGGGTCGGCTTACCGATCGCGGCAAGCTCCGGCATTGCGGTGTAGGTAACGAGATCGCCGGGTGCGACCGCGGGGACTTTGTCGGCGAGCATCGCGCTGAAACACACATGCGCGAGGTCGGGCTGGGCGAGGAGTTCATTCATCGTGCCGACCGGAATGGAGTGGTCGTCGCGGTTCGCGATCTTGACGCTACACATCCGCCCCTGCACCGCCAACACGATCGCCAACACCGCCTTGCCCGCATCGAGCGAGCAATCCAAGTGCTCGCAGGCGAACTCGAACGCTTGCACGTTGGTTTCGAAACTCCGAGATTCGGCCACAATTTCTCCAGTCACATCGAGTCAGGGCGCGAAGGGTTACAGACACCGCCAGAGCGCGCAACATGCGCTCTCGCGAGCCGCCTGCTCATCCGCCGAATCACCTACGGCGAACATGCACTGACGGCGCGCTTGCTTTCCCTCGCACCGTCACGCCAATCTTCGCAATGGCTTCAGGACTTGCAGCGCTATTAGATGACATCGCGGCGATCACCAAATTGGCCGCGGCCTCTTTGGATGACATCGGCGCAGCCGCCAGCAAAGCTGGCTCGAAAGCCATAGGCGTCGTCGTCGACGATGCTGCGGTTACGCCCAGCTACGCCATGGGCTTCACCCCCGCGCGCGAATTGCCCATCGTCTGGAAAATCACGCTCGGATCGCTGCGTAATAAATTCCTGTTTCTATTACCCGGCGCTTTGCTGCTGAGCGCATTCGCTCCCTGGGCGATCACACCCATTCTCATGCTCGGTGGCGCGTATCTCTGTTTCGAAGCCACCGAGAAAATTCTCGAAGCGCTGGCGAAAACCGCCGGCAAGGTCGACTCCATCCAACCGGTGTCTGAACTCGCACTGAGTTCCGAAGCGCAGGAGGCTCAAAAGGTCGCCGGCGCGATTCGCACCGACCTCATTCTGTCCGGCGAGATCATGGCTATTGCGCTTGCGACCGTCGCCGATCGGTCCTTACCGATTCAAGCGGGCGCGCTCGTGCTCGTCAGCCTCGGCATTACGGTTGCCGTATACGGAGTGGTTGCGCTGATCGTGAAGATGGATGACATCGGCCTACATCTCGCGCAGCGCAGCGCCGCAGCCATCAGCGGGTTCGGCCGGATGCTCGTCAAGTCGATGCCGCATCTGTTGCAGGCACTGAGTTTCATCGGCACCGCCGCGATGCTTTGGGTGGGCGGCGGCATCATCGTGCATGGGCTCGAGCACTTTCATCTCGAGGCCGTGCCGCATCTCATCGAAACCCTCTCCATGACCATTGGGCATTCGCTCGGTCTGGGCGCAATCGGTGAGTGGCTGCTCTTCGCGGCCGGATCGGCCGTCGTTGGTTTCATTCTCGGCGGCCTGATCGTCGCCGTCGTGCACTTCATTCCGAAGCGCTCACCTGCGCATTAAGGAACACGCCGCAAGCACCCCGCAGCAGCACGACGCCACCCAAGTGGCGTCGTGTGCAATTCGACTTAGAAGAACGCCTGCAGCCCGGTTTGTGCGCGGCCCAGAATGAGCGCATGCACATCGTGCGTGCCTTCGTACGTGTTCACGGTTTCGAGATTTTGCACGTGCCGCATCACGTGATATTCGCTGCTGATGCCGTTGCCACCGTGCATGTCACGCGCAGCGCGCGCGATGTCGAGCGCCTTGCCGCAATTGTTGCGCTTGATGAGCGAAATCATCTCCGGCGCCATCTGGCCCGCATCGAACAATTGTCCAACCCGTAACGCGCCTTGCAGGCCGAGTGCGATTTCCGTCTGCATATCAGCGAGCTTCTTTTGGAACAGCTGCGTCTGTGCGAGCGGGCGGTTGAATTGAATCCGGTCGAGACCGTAGTTGCGCGCACGATGCCAGCAGTCTTCCGCGGCACCCATGACGCCCCAGGCAATGCCATAACGCGCTCGATTCAAGCATTCGAACGGACCGCGCAACCCGGACACGTTTGGCAGCAAGTGGTCCTCGCTCACTTCGACACCATCCATGACGATCTCACCCGTCACGGAAGCGCGTAACGACAACTTGCCTTCGATCTTCGGCGCCGACAGGCCTTTCATACCCTTCTCGAGCACGAAGCCGCGGATGGCGTTGTCATGCGCTGCCGATTTCGCCCACACGACGAAGACATCGGCGATGGGGCTGTTGGAAATCCACATCTTCGAGCCGATCAGCCGATAGCCATCGGCCGTTTTTTCCGCGCGCGTGCGCATGCTGCCGGGATCCGAACCGGCGCTCGGTTCAGTGAGACCGAAACAGCCGATCCATTCGCCCGTTGCGAGCTTGGGCAAATACTTCTGGCGCTGCGCTTCGGTGCCGAAGGCATAGATCGGGTGCATCACGAGTGAAGACTGCACGCTCAGCATGGAGCGGTAGCCGGAATCCACTCGTTCGACTTCGCGCGCGACCAGCCCATAAGACACGTAGGAAGCACCCGCACCGCCGTATTCGGTGGGGATGGTGATGCCGAGCAGACCCATCGAACCGTACTGGCGAAAGATCTCGGGCTCGGTCACTTCGTTCAGATAGTCGTTCGTCACTCGGGAGAGGAGCTGTTCCTGCGCAAACTCATGCGCGGAATCCCGAATCATTTTCTCCTCGTCCGACAATTGCTGGTCGAGCAGAAAGGGATCGCTCCAATCGAAACGCGCGGCGGCCTTGGGCTGGGTCATGCAAAAACCTTCAATTGACTCGGTAGAACTGCAACGTCACGGTTGCGGGTCGCTGTTTGAAATCGGCCTCGAGTGTACCGACAAACACGGCTTTGTTGAGCCAATCGTGTTTGCCGATCGGCGCTTCGAGTTTCACGGTCGAGCGTGCGTACGGCAATTTCGCTTCGCCCTGCTTTTCCGGCAGGAGGATCAGCACTGAATTGTGGACGCGGATGATGGTGCCATCTTCGGCGCGCATCCAATAGCGCGCATCCAGGTGCATCGTCCCGTCATCGCGGACGAGCTGCCAGTCTTCGCCGCCCGGCATGATGGAGCCTTTGAGGCTCGGTCCTTCAAATGTGCCACCGATGATCGGTGCCACGCGGCGCTCGCCGCTAGGCGTTTTTCCCATGACGATGAGCGGCTCGATCATCGCGTTAACGGTCATGACGTACTCGAGGCTGGGTTGATTCTCAGACATTGAAAACTTCTACTCCTGCGTTTGGTTCTTCATCAGGGCTGCGACTTGCTCGTCGCTGAAGCCCAGATCGTTCTTGAGTATCGATTCGCCCTGTGCGCCGAGCGCTGGGGGCGAGAGATAGCGCTGCTTCGCACCGGCGAACTTCAACGGACTGCCGATCAAGCGAATCGGTTCGCCCTCGTAATCCAGATTCGCGACCATGCCGCGATGCTGAATTTGCGGATCGGCGATGACACCCGCGAAATCGTTGACTTTGGCAACGGGCACACCGGCCTTGCGCATCCGCTCGACCCACTCATCGGCCGGGCGTGTCTTGAAGGTCGCCTGGATTTTTTCCTTCAGTACGGCGCGATGTTTGATGCGCTCGCCACGCGTGGCGAACGTCGGATCCTCAGCGAGCTCCGGCAGATCGAGGGCTTTGCACACCCACGGCCACATGTGAGCCGCGAGCGGAGCGATCAACACCTCGACTCCGTCTTTGCATTCGTACGCGCCCATCTCCGGAATGCCCGAGTGCGCACGGCCTTGCAGCGTCGGCACGATGCCAGTCGCGAGGTGGTATGCCATCTGATAGCTCAGCATCGACACCTGCACGTCGAGCATCGCCACATCGCAGTGTTGGGCTTCGCCGGATGCACGCGCCGCATGCAATGCCGATACCGCTGCCAACGCGCCGGTCATGCCGGCACACATATCGCCAATCGGCACACCGGAGCGCACCGGTTTGCCTTCCGGTTCACCAGTGATGCTCATGCCGCCGGACATCGCTTGCACGATCATGTCGTAGGCAGGCAGGTCGCGATACGGACCGTCCTGACCGAAGCCGCTGATCGAGCACAGCACGATCTTCGGATTGACGGCTTTGAACGCTTCGAAGCCGAGACCGAGCCTGTCGAGCACGCCCGGACGATTGTTTTCGACGACGATGTCCGCCTTGGCAACGAGCTGTAACAAAACATCGCGGCCTGCCGCGGTTTTCAAGTCGAGCACGATGCTCTCCTTGCCGCGATTGATCGACATGAAATACGTGCTCGTGCCTTTGACGAAGTGCGGCGGCATGCCGCGGCTGTCATCACCACTGGGCTTTTCTACCTTGATGACGCGCGCACCCATGTCGGCGAGCATCATGCAAGCGTACGGCCCGGCCAATGCCTGACAGAGCTCGATCACCGTGAGGCCCGCGAGCGGACCGACAGATTTGGGCTCAGACACTTTTACTTCTCCAGAATATTCATGGGCGAACGCGAGTCGGCGGGCGCCGTGCTCGCGTACTCGCGCGCATACTGTTCACGCAATACTCGATGCAACACCTTGCCGGTCGGATTGCGCGGCAGCGCATCCAGAAAGAGGACCGCTTTGGGCACCTTGAAACGGGCGATCGACTGGCGCGCCCACTCGAGCACGGCATGTTCATCCAACGCAGGATCTGCCCGCACGACGAACGCCTTCGGCACCTCGCCCCAACGTTCGTCGGGTACGCCGATCACCGCGACGTCCGCGACACCCGGGCAACTGGCGATCGCGTTTTCCACTTCCGTGGGATAAATGTTTTCGCCGCCGGAGATGATCATGTTCTTGATGCGATCCTGCAGCACGATGCGACCGCCCGGCTCGATGAAGCCGGCATCGCCGGTGCGCAGCACCCCATCATCCGTCAACGCTTTTGCCGTCTCTTCGGGCTGCTCGAAATAGCCGAGCATGTTCGCTCCCGAGCGCACCCAAACTTCGCCGGTTTCACCATCGGGCAGGCGCTTGCCTTGCGCATCGACGATCTCGATCGACACACCGGGCAGCGGACGGCCCACCGAATTGAAAACGAGCGGATCGTCACTGCGATGATCTTCGGGCGATAGCGAGGTGACATAGCCCGCCGTCTCGGTCAGCCCGTAGACCTGCACCAGACCGGCCGCGAAATGCTGCAGCGATTGCCGCATCAACGCGTTCGTCATGGGACTTGCGCCATACATGATGTAGCGCAAGCGCGGGGATCGACACAGATCGCGCGGCAGATGATCGACGACCGCGCGGATCATCGCCGGCACCATGCACAAGCGCGTCAAAGCATTCGCGGCCAACAACTCGCCGAGCTTCGGCACATTGAACTCACGTTGCAGGATCACGGTGCCGCCGGAGCGCGTGCACAGCACGCTCAGCACGGCGGCAATACCTGCGACATGGAACATGGGCATCGCGACGAACGCGACCTCATCCGCACCGGGTCGCTCCCACGGCGCCAGCTCGCCGAGCGCGGGATCGCGCAAACAAAGAAAATTGCGATGCGAGAGCATCACGCCTTTCGGCAAGCCCGTCGTTCCCGAGGTGTACAACTGCACGACCGGCGCGTTGTCATCGCTCGCTGCGCTCGTCGCCGCGTCTCGGCAGCTGTCGATCCATGCCGAAAGCGACGCGAGCGAGGTCACATCATCATCCAGGGCGTACACGTGCGCTGGAATCGCGGCAGTACCGCTCGTCGCCAACTCAACGAACTCTCGGCCGACGATCAGCATGCGCGCGCGGCTCTGCGCCAGGATGACTTGCAACTCGGCATTCGCCAGACGCCAGTTCAACGTGACGAGCACGAAGCCGCCCACGGACGCCGCCATCAGCAATTCGAAGACGCGCGGGTCGTTCTTGCCCAGATACGCGATGCGATCGCCCGGTTGCAGACCCAAGTTGGACAAACCTTGCGCGATGCGCCGACCGCGCGAAGCGAGTTCAGCGTAGCTCAGATCACGCGCGTCGATACGCAACGCGCACGCATCCGGTGTCTGGGCCGCCTGCTCCTCCACGAGCGTATGAATCAAGGGCTTCGTAGTCGTCATTGCACTGATGCCCCCAAACGCTGCTCGATAAAACTCATCACTTGCTGCGTTTCCTCTTGTTCGGCAATGCCGCCGCGCACGGCGAGATAAGGAATGCCTGCCGCATCGAAGGCTTGCTGCTCGGCAGAGCGCACGGCAGTCGGATGCGCCTCGTGTGCGATGACTGCATCGCATTGATGCCAAGTGGCGTTGTGCAGCAGCCAATCAGGATTCAAATGAAACAAAAACAAATGCCGCGCCGCCAAAGCCGTCAACGCATCGCCGTCGTACACGGTCCGCGCGTACAGCGCCGGAATGCCGGTGTAGGAACAGGCCACGATAACGGCGCCGAAGCGCTTTTCAGCTTCCTCTGCCCACGGCGCGCTTTGCGCGTTGTAGAACAGGCGAAACCGCTCGTTGGCCACCGCACTGATACCCGCGCGAGCGCGCGCTTCGACTTCCTTTCGGTAGGCGCGCACGAGATCCAAGCCGTCTTGCGAGCCGCGATGCCACATGGCTTGGTAGATCGACATTTGATCGCGCAACGACACCGGACACGGCCGTGTCTGCGCGATGATCTGCTGCGCCGCTTGCCATTCGTCCATTTGCTCGTTCAGCAGATCCATCGAGCGATTGAACGCGGCGGAATCAAAGCGTCGACCGGAAATCTGCTCTAAGCGATGCAACAAGCCGCGCTCTTGCGCCGCGCGTTCGGCCAGTCGGCGCTGCTCGACGAGTCCACGCCAATCATCGCGGGTGCGCTCCCACCAGCGCGCTGGCACGTCGGAAAGCACCGCCGACATATTGAAATCGAGCGGATAGAACTCGCAGCCGTACTCCTGCGCCCACAGTTCAGTGATGCGCATTTCCGATTCCCAGCGGCCGCTGCCGACGATGAGCGAGGGCTTCGGCAAACCGCCCCAGGGCGCAGATGCAGGCTCGAGCGTTGCGGCGTAGCCCAGCGCGAAAAAGTGATGACCGGGAAATCCGCGTTGATGCAAGACATCGCGGTAATGCCCTGCTTTTTGCTGAATCGCGATCAACGAGTTCCAGTAATTGATGACGAGCACTGGAATTCCGAGGTGTTGGCACAACTCCTCGGCCTCATCGCCGTTGCAAATGACGAAGGGCGCGCCCGCCTCGACTTGCTCACGCGTGCGCTGCAGCCACTCGCGCTGATATCGGCGCACCGCTTCGACGCTGGCGAGACGCTGCGCGCTCATGACGGCCTCGCTTGCGTGGGTACGCTGCGCAAGAACGCCGCGAGTTGCTCGGTCAGTGCTGCGCTCGGCTCGAAGACGTGCGGCTGTTCGGCGAGGTGCAACACCGGCAAGCCCGCGGCTTTAAGCGCAGTGACTTGTCCGGGTGTATCCCAGATCTGGGTTTCGTCGTGCCGAAAGACGTTCAGAATCGCGGCATCGGCCCGCGCCGCTTTGGCACGTCGCACGACGTTGTCGAGCGTTGCCTGGAATGGCAGACGAAAACCGCACGCCGCCGAACAATCCCAGCGTCGCCCGAGCGAACCCATGATGTCTTGATCATCCACATCCGGCCCGAAATCACTGTAGCGCTCGCCCCAGCAGTGATCTTCGCCCACGACCGTTGCACCCAAACTTTCGACCCAGCGATAGAGCCGATCGTTATCGGGCGGACTGCCGCCGATGAATACGCGGACCCCTTGTGCCACGGGCTTAGGTCCGTCCTGAACGATGCGCTCGAGTAACTCACCATGATCACGACTGCTCATGAACATGGCGCTGCCGATCACGTTGAGCACGTCGGTGCCGGAAATGCCGGGAGGATTCGTGCGGCGCCAGGACAACAGCGTGCGCAGGTGCGCCGCATTGGCTTTGCGGGCAGCGGCGGCGTCGCGAATCTTTTGCTCGTCGATCGATGTACCGAGCCATGCTTCCAGGTCGCGGCGAAATTGCGTCACGCTTGCTTGATTGAATGCGTGCGCAGACTCAACGCGGCTCGCGGCGCGATCGAGCACGAACAAATGCGGCAGACGCAATTCAGGGAACGCGGCCTGCGCAGCGCGCAACTGACCGTACATGTTGAGCAAGGGCTTGCGCGTATTGGGAATGACCAGCGCATCGAGCATCGCGTAGGTCCCATCGACGAGCCGCCCGAAGCTGTGATTCAAGAATTCGAGCGAGCTTTGGCGCACTTGCCAGAAGCCCTTCGGCAACAACGCGAATAACTTGGCTTCGAGCACTTCGCGTGCAGGCGCGGGATAACCGGTGATGCGCAACGGCAGCAAATCCGCCGCTTCGATCAATTCGATCGGCAGGCTGTCGCAGAAGTACCCGACGACGCGCACGCCCTGCGCTTTGCGCTGCGCCGCGTAAGCGGTCGGCTGCGAATAAATGCGGCGCACGGCAGCAAGCGCGTCGATGACTCTTCCTCCTTTGACGATGCAGCAAGAACAGCACAGTTAACCACGCCTGTAAATATCAAATAGATTGATCGATCGGTCAAGTAATGGCACTGTGTCGAAAATCACGGGGAAAGCAGAGCAAAGCGGATGCAACGACAGGCAGAGCGCACGCCGGCATTTGCCGAAAATTTCGCACGAGCGCGCGCCGCGGCGATGGCGTGGCGCGAGGCCAGCGGCGGCAAGATCGTTGGCTATCTGGGCACCGATGTGCCCATCGAAATTATCAGTGCCGCTGGGCTTTTGCCCTTTCGCGTCGCCGTGCTGCAGCCACAATTGACGGCTGTCGAGCGCTTTCTCGAGATGGGCGATAGCGACGTCGTCGCGCAATTGGCCAATACGCTGCTCGATGGCAGCTACGCATTTCTAGACCATCTCATCATCGGTAATACACCGACGTTCAACATCACGTTGTTTCATTTCTTGCGCGAAGCGCGCCGGCTCGATCCGAGCTTTCCAGCACCCTCGAAGAGCTTTCACGAACTGCACCACAGTGACGGCGCAGCGGTTCGCGCCTTCAACCTGGAGAGTTGCCGTCGCTTGGCAGAACGACTGAGCGGACTCGGCACGCGCGTAACTCAGGCGAATCTGCGTCACGCGATCGACCTCATGAATGCGCGCCGCAGTGAACTTGCACACCTTCGCACGCTGCGACGCAGTCATCCGCCGCAGCTCAGCGGCACTCACGCACTCGAATTACTGGCGCGTTGGCAATGGATGCCAAACGATCCGCTGCCGCGCAGCGCCACCGCGCCTCGCGATCTGCCGCGTGTCATGTTCTCCGGCAGCGACATTGGCCACTTTCAGCATTACCCGCTCGTCGAATCCGCCGGCTGCACGATCGTCGCGGATGATCACGACTGGGGCGAAGACGCGCTCCTCGCTCCGGTCGAGCTTGAAGCCGACGGCGATCCGCTCGCTACGATCGCCCAGCGCTACACGGATCAAGCGCCGCGCGCCGCCCGCTGGCCGCGCCAGACACGCATCGCTGCCATCGTGCAACGCGCGCGCGAGGCGCAGGTCGATGGCGTGGTGTTCTGGATCAGCGATGAAGACCAGGCATCGAGCTGGGATGTACCCGATTTGAGCCGGGCACTGCGTTCGCACGGCATCGCAGCGCTCGATCTGGGCGTGCAACCGGCGCTCGATGTCGATGCGGCCGCCATCGTCGACCAGGTTCGCCGCTGGCTCGCGCAGCTACCCCAACGAAAGGAGGCTCGCGTATGAACGCACCCGATCGCGCCGCTTTTCTTGCGGAAAATTCCGCCTACAACAAACGCTGGTTTCGCGAGGTGCAGACGCAGGTCGCCGATGGGCAGCCGTTTGCGTTCGTGAACGTCGATACGCCGACTGAAATCTTCAAGGCCATGGACATCCCCGTCGTCGTGAATCAATGGTGGGCGTCCATCTGCTCCGCCAAGCAACGCGGCCCTCAATACCTGAATGCCTTGAACGAGCTGGGTTACCGCCAAGGGTTGTGTTCGTATTGTTCGATGTCGCTCGGCTCGGTCGTCGCGAGCGATGACGGCAAGCCTTGGGGCGGGCTGCCGAAGCCGACGATCCTGGTCACCAACAACGACTGCGGCTCGAAGCGCAAGATTTTCGAGATCTGGGGCGAACGCGAAAACATTCCCGTGTTCGTGCTCGAGCACCCGGTCATCGATAATCCGCCGCGCGCCAACATCGAATCGATGCGCCACGACTGGGAATCATTGATCGGCACACGTCAAATCGATTTTCTCGCTGCACAGTATCGCGATTTGATTGCGCTGCTCGAACGCCAGACGGGCCGCACCTTCGATTGGGATCGATTTGCGCAGGTGATGGCACTCGTCAACGAACAAGAAGAGTTTTACGCCAAAACTCGCAACTTGATTGCCGCGACGCATCCGGCGCCGATGAACGTCATCGAACAAATGCCGGCGACGATGGTGCCGCAATGGCATCGCGGCACTAAGTGGGGCGTGGAGCGTGCGCAACTGTTTCACGCCGAGGTCGAGCGGCGCGTCAAAGACGGCCAGGCTGCCTGCGACAACGAACGTCATCGACTGATGTGGCTCGGTCGCGGTCTGTGGCACAACCTGCCCTTCTATCGTCACTTCGAACGCGAATTCGGCGCCGTCTTCGTGTGGTCCGTGTATCTCGCGATCGCCTCCGACGGCTACCCGCGATACGGCGGCGAGCCGCTGCGCGCTTTGGCATCGCGCATGCTCGGCATCTTCGCGATCGTGCAAGAAGTGCCGTTTGTGACGGATTGGTATCTGCAAGAAGCCAAGCGCGCGAACATCAACGGCGTAATTCGCATGGGTGATGAACGCGGCGGCTGCAAGCCCGTGTTCGGCCGCCGTCATCTCGTCGACGACGTACTGGAAGCGGCCGGCATTCCGGTGCTGACGATCTCCGGCGATCCGGTCGATCCGCGCGTGTGGGATGAAGATCGTCTCACGGCGCGCATCGGCGAATTCATCGAAACGCGTTTGACGCCCGTTTCTTCAAACACCACGGCTTGAAAAGCTCTCGCTGGAAGGAGAGGTTCGCATGAGCGCATTGCAAGGCATCGTCGTTCTGGATTTATCGCGTTACCTGCCCGGCCCGTATTGCACGCTGATGCTGGGCGACTACGGCGCGGATGTCATTCGTATCGAACAACCGAGCGAAGTCATCAAAAAACGTCGCACGTTCGGCCAGGCGGACTTACCCGATGAGCAGCTCGAACGCCTCAAGGCCTTCGAAATCTTTTCGCGCAACAAGCGTTCCGTCCTGCTCGATCTGCGTCAAGCGTCGAGCAAGCCGGTGATGCGACGCCTGATCGAACGCGCCGATGTACTCGTCAGCGACTATCGACCGGGCGTACTGGATGAAGCTGGCTACGACTACGAAGCCGTGCGCGCGATCAATCCGCGCTTGGTGTATTGCGCCATCTCGTTATGCGGCCAGAGCGGCCCGTATCGCGATGTACCCGGCCACGATCCCGTGAGCCTTGCCGTTGCCGGCGTGTTGACGCGCTTCAGCAGCGGCGCCGACAGCCCACGCACGATTGGCGTGCCGATCAGCGATATCAACAGCGCCCTACATGCCGTCGTCGG
>CAZIXV010000022.1:0-23511 GCA_964543105.1 uncultured Steroidobacteraceae bacterium | reverse complement strand
ACCTTCATTGAGCCAGATGCTGTCCCAACTCGCGTTCGTGACGAGATTTCCGGACCACGAATGAGCCAGCTCATGCGCGATGAGTGAAACCAGACTGCGATCTCCCGCGATGACCGTTGGCGTGATGAACGACAAGCGCGGATTCTCCATGCCGCCCCACATGAAGCTCGGCGGCAGAATCAATAGATCGTAGCGACCCCAGCGGTACGGGCCGACCAGCTTCTCGCACGTCTCGAGCATCGCTTCGGTATCGGCGAACTCGTTTACCGCCGCATCCAGCAAGGCGGCTTCCGCATACACGCCCGTGCGCGGCCCGATCGACTTGAACTGCAAGTCGCCGATCCCGAGCGCGATCAAATACGAAGGCACGGCTTGCGGCATCTCGAAGCGGTAGTCGCCATTGCGCACAGCCTGCGGATCGTTCGCGGCGCTCATGACGGCCAGCAATTGTCGCGGAGTGCGGATCCGCGCTTCGTAAGTCACACGCACCGCAGGCGTGTCTTGCAGCGGAATCCAACTGCGCGCATGGATCGCTTGAGACTGCGTGAACAAGAATGGGTGCTTTTGACCGGCGGTTTGCGTCGGCGTGAGCCATTGCAGCCCACTGGCATCGGGCACAGTTTCGTAGGTGATACGCAACGTCAGGCGCGACTCGGCATTCTGCTTTGGTAAGGCAATTCGCAGCGGCGCTCCCAGGGTGGAATCGGCGGCGCCGAGTTCGAAATTGAGCGTCGCCGGCGCTGCACCAAGCAACTCGACCTTGTCCACTTGGAGCGCGCGCGTATCGAGCACGACTTCGCGGGCGTCATTGCGCAGACGGTCGAGCGTCACATCCACATGACCCAGCAGACGCTGGCGTTCGAAGTCGGCACGCAAGTCCAATGCGAGGTGCGTCGCGCGGAATTCATCGGTGTTCGCGTATGAATGCGCATCCGCTGCCGCTGCCTGATGCGCGAACGCAGCGCACAACATCAGTACGCGTGCGCCGATGGCAATCGATGCTTTCATGAGGTCAATGCCTTTGCATAAGTGTTGGGATCGAATCCCACCAGGAGCGTCGTGCCGTGTTCCAACACCGGTCGTTTGATCATCGATGGTTGCGCAAGCATCAGATCGAGCGCCTTGGCCTCGCTGAGCGCAGTCCGATCCGCCTCGCGCAGTTTGCGAAACGTCGTGCCCTTCTTGTTCAACAGACGCTCCCAACCGACGGTTTGGCTCCACTGCGCGAGTTTCGCCCGTTCAATGCCGGAGGTCTTGTAGTCGTGAAATGTGTACGCGATCGAGTGCTCATCGAGCCAAGTGCGCGCCTTTTTCATCGTGTCGCAATTCTTGATGCCGTAGATCGTGATCGCCAAGGCGTAAGTCCCTCGTCAAATTGAGGGCGACTATAGCGATCCGATGCGCAGCCCGCAGCCGAGTTGACCGAATGCAGGGTTTCGGTCACCTAAAGCAAAAAGGGCGTCCGCGAACGGACGCCCTTTTTCGAGCTGAAGGCAAAGAGAATCTATTCGGCGGGTGTTGGCACCATGTTCTGTGGCGCGAACTCCTTTTGCGGCTCCACATAGGGCACGCCGAGCTTGCGCGAACGATCGCGGCCGCGACCCTCTTCGAGGATCTTTTTCGGCACGGGACGCAGATCCCACACGATGCCGAACCACGACAGCACTTTCAGAATGTAGAACGTGAAGTCGTACTCGTACCAATAAAAGCCCTGGCGGACGGTCGCGGCAAAGCGGTGATGATTGTTATGCCAGCCCTCGCCCATCGTGACGATCGCAAGCAACCAGTTGTTGCGGCTGTCATCACTCGTCGCAAACCGGCGTTTGCCGAAGACGTGGGACAGCGAATTGATCGTGAACGTGCCGTGCCACAGCGCCACCGTGCTGGCGAAGAAGCCGATAAACAGCCCCGACCAGCCGAGCGTCAGCCACACGACGAAGCCCATGATGATCGGCGGCAGCAGATGATACTTGTTCAAGAAACGCAGCTCCGGAAAGCGCGCGAAATCCGGAATCATCGAATAGTCGGTTTCTGAGGTGCCGTTGAACAGCCAGCCGACATGCGAATACCAGAAGCCGTCATTGACGGGCGAATGCACATCGCCAGCCTTATCCGAAAAGCGGTGATGCGCACGATGATGCGCTGCCCACCACAGCACGCCTTTCTGGGCACTCGATTGCGCAAGGAAAGCGAGAATGAATTGGAAGACGCGGCTCGTCTTGTAGGTGCGATGCGAGAAGTACCGGTGATAGCCGCCCGTCACCGCGAACATGCGTAAGAAATACAGAGCGACACCGCAAATCACGGCCGCCATGGTCACGCCGCTCCAGAACGCGCCCAACACCGCCAAGTGAATCAAAACGAAAGGGATCATGCCCGTAATGGAATAATTACGCGGCGTTCGCGAAGAAGTCTGCTGCACCATCAATCCAGTTCCAACTGTGCGCCACATGACGCGTCGAGAACATGATGCAGCACGGAAAAAACGTTCGCGTTAACGTTTCGTCGTCGAATGTAATAGTTGTGTCATTGCGTCAGAGCTGCACGGCGAAGTGTGACGAGAGTGGGGCTTTCTACTTGGTGAGATGGGTGATCTGGTGATCGTGGTAAGAGAGCCAGACATCCGGTGGTGCAAGTGGCAAGGGCTCGGGGGCTCGGGGCTCGGGGCACAATCTCACGCGGTGCGCTCTGGCCTCGATCACCGGATCACCTAATCACCTAATCACCGAATCCTCATCACCCATCACCCATCACCCATCACCCCGTCGTTACTCCTCCGCCTTCCCTTCCGGCACGAACTTGTAGCCCGCGCCGCGATGTGAAAGGAAGTAGATCGGCTTGTCGGGTGCCGGTTCGAAATATTTACGCAGTCGCACGATGAAGTTGTCGACGCTGCGGGTATTGGGCGCATTGCGCAATTTCCACACTTGTTCGAGCAGATCCTCGCGGGTCAGGACACGGTTGGGATAGCGTGAGAAGTAGTACAGAAGATCCAGTTCGAGCTGCGTCAAGCGCACGGGCTTATCGAACGCAGTCGCCTCATGCGTATCGAAGTTGATGCTTGCTTCGCCAAATTTCAACACGCCGCGGTCGGTATCGCTGCCGCTATCTTGTGCTTCCCAACTGCGTCGCCGCAGGGCGGAGCGCACCCGGGCCAGCAACTCCGCCAGCTCGAAGGGTTTTGCAAGGTAATCATCGGCGCCCGTATTGAGCCCGCGCACGCGATCTTCGGCGCGATTGCGCGCCGTCAACATGATCACGGGCGTGTAATCGCCGGCCTCGCGCAATTTTCGGCACAGCGAAAAACCGTCGCCATCGGGCAGCATCACATCGAGAATGATGAGATCGAACGAGTTGCTTTGGACCAGCAGCCCAGCCGTCTCACGTACCGTGCGAGCGACCTCGACCGCATAACCTTCGAGTTCGAGGTTGAGCTTCAAGCCGGCGGCGAGGTGCGCTTCGTCTTCGACGACCAAGATTCGCGCCTGCTCCCCGTTGCGAGAACTTGCGATGTCGACGCTCATGCGCTCGCCTCGCTCGCCACCGCGACGGGCAGCTTCACGCTGATGCGCGTGCCCTGCATGTCTCCGGCTGACTCGGCAGCGATATGGCCGCCGAGATTGCGTACCAGCGCTGCAACGACGTAGAGGCCGAGGCCGGTACCACTACGTGCATAGACGACATCGCTCGGCACCCGGTAAAAACGTTTGAAGATTCGCTTCAGCTGTTTGCGCTCGATACCGATGCCTCGGTCGCGCACATCGATGCGAATGTGTTTGGAGCTTTCGGAGCGCACCTCCACCGTGATGTGCGGTGGCGGCGTCGAATACTTCACTGCGTTGTCCAGCAAGTTCTTCAATACGGTTTCCAGTGCGGTGGGATCGGTATGAATAGTCAAATCGTCTTGTACGATCGCAGTGACAGCACTTTCATCGAGTTCATAGCGACGCCGCAACGTCTCGATACAGCGCTCGACGAGCTGCGTGACATTCACGGTGGTCCATTGCTGGGTGCGCAAGCCGTGCGAGATCCGGCTCGCTTCGAGAATGTCATCGACGAAAGTCGTCAGGCGCTCGACGTCGGACAACATCATATGCCGCAGGTGTTCGCGCTGGGCGAGCGAGAGTTCCGAGCGGGCCAGCGTATCCAAACACAACTTGATCGACGCGAGCGGACTTTTCAGTTCATGCGTCACCGAGTCGATGAAGGTCTGCTGTCGCCGAACCTCGAGAATTTCTCTGACCAGAAAGACGCTGAACAGCACCACGACGCTCATGATGACGACGAAAAAGCCGATGCCGCCCGCCAGCAGCCACACGCTGCCCGCGGCGGCGCGCGTCGCCGCCATGTTCTGTACGATCACGAGCGTCCAGCCGACGAGCAATGCGACGGTCAACAGCACGGTGATCGTACTGATGACGATGAGCAAAGAGATCGAGCGTGCGCTACCGCGTGGCATGGCCAAAGCCTACCTGTTTTCGCACGAATGCTGCAGCTGGCTTACAACGGTTGGGTGTTTGAGGAGGCAAACCGATGAGCGAATCGATTCATGTCGTCTGCGGTCATTGCGATGCAGTGGTGCGCGTACCAAGAGCGCGTGCTGATGACACGCCGCACTGTCCCAAATGTCGTGGCGCTTTGCTCGATGGAGAAACGATCACCTTGAAGACGACGAGCTTCGACAAGCATGCGTCCCGCAACGATCTGCCATTGGTCGTGGACGTGTGGGCGCCATGGTGCGGCCCGTGCCGCATGATGGCGCCGCATTTTGCAGAGGCGGCGCGTCGCTTCCGCACTCGCGCACGCTTTGCGAAGGTCAACTCGGATGAAGAACCGGCGCTTTCGAGCCGCTTCGGCATCCGCGGCATCCCCACGGTCATTGTCTTCAAAAACGGTCAGGAAATTGCGCGTCAGTCGGGCGCAATGGATGCAGGCACGTTGGGGAGATGGCTCGACAGCGCGCTTACGTGACGCCCGCCCCTCAGCGCGCCTTGACGACTTTCGTGCCGGCGATGAAATCGTGCAGACAGCGGCGATCTTCGCGAAAAATGAACAGCACATCGACGAGTGGCAGGATGTTGCCAATGACCGGGATGATGCCGGCCAGCTGAATGGGCACGTAACGCGCGCCGAACACCTTGCCGAGCGAGACGATCTGTCCGTCGAACACAGATACGATGCGGATGCCGAGCAGACGCTTGCCGATCGTCTGCCCGTATTTGTGCAGCAGATAGCCGTGCAGCACGAGATACCCGATCAAGCTGACGAGCGAGAGCTGCAACAAATCGCTCATGCCCACCTGCCCTTGCGTCGCGCGCGTCCAATAATCCGAGGACATCGCGACCGGCCACACGATGAGTCCGAGAATCAAGCCGTCGATGATCGCAGCAGCCAAACGCGTGCCGCGTCCGGCAAGCTCTTGCTCACCGCTCGTAACGGGCGAATCGGACACAGGGGCGCTCGGCGGCGCATAGGGATTGTTGTCGCTCATCTGGACATCTGGAGGAATCAGAAAAGAGGATGATCTGCTGCCACGCGGCGCTGGATGAGGCTACCGGGCACGTCCGCGCGAAACAAGTGAGCAGATCAGGCGTTTGCGCCGCCCGTAAGCCAGAGCCGTTCGATCACGCCCGGCCGCATGCGCTTGACGAAAGAGCGTCCGTCCTTTGGGCGTATCGCGCGCTCGAACGACAAGCAACGCTCGATCAATTTGCGGGCGCGGCGATTCAGGCCGTCGATAGGCGCGCAGGTCAAACCCTTCTGACGTGCAACCGACAGGCTGCAACGCGCAAACGGATGCACGCCCGTCAACATTTCATACGCAATGACACCGAGGGGATAAAGATCGTCGGCCGGATGCGGTTCACCTTGCTGCGCCCATGCATCGGCCGTATAGGCTTCGGTGTACGCGCGCAGCGTGAGCGTATCGAGCACGTCCAGCGATTCATTGCTTTCAGGCAGCGCGCGTCCGAGCCCAAAGCCCAAAATCTTGGCGCTGCCATCCGCACACACGAAAACGGCATGTGGACTCAAATCGGAATGCACGATGCCGCGCGCATGCGCATGCGCAAGGCCATTGGCAATCCCTGCGATGATGGGCCAGGCCTGCTCATATGACATGCCCTTGTGACGTACCTCGCGCACCATGCCCGACAACCAGCGTCCGACCAGCCGTTCCATCGTGATGAACACGCGCTCCCCATCATGACCGACGTCGTGAACGCGAACGATGTTCGGATGATCGAGATGCTGCGACTGACGCACTGCGGCTGCCAGCGCATCGAATGCGTAGGGTGAGCGCTGCAGATTCACCGCCACGATCTTCAACGTCACATGGGTCTCGAGCGTCGCAGCGCGGTCGATCGCATCGAACATCTGACCGACACCACCGACGCCGAGATGCGACACCAATTCAAAGCGATCGTTGAGGACAGTCCCGAGCGGCAGCTCATCCTCGATCGAGGTGCGCGACGGACGAGCGGGCTCCACCCATTCGACATTGGCTGCGTGTGCATCGCGCAACGCCGGCGGTACGGTATCGGCTCGACGCGGCCGGGCAATGGGAGCGAACAAAGTTGCACGTAATTGCTCTGCCGTTTCGATGATTGGCGGCGAGCTTTTGGGTGGTGCGGATGCGGCCGGATGGGGGACACCTTGGGACGGATCGAGCCACATCGTCTTGTCGCATTGAAAGCCTTCGAGCGCATCGAGCATGGCGCGCGCCGCTGGCGGGGCGATGTGACCGCGCTTCATTGCCGTCTCGATGCGCTGCCCCCAAAAGCGCGTCCGCGATGCGTCGCTCTGCGCTTCGCGCGCCAACGTCGCGCACGTCGCCTCGAGCGTCGATGAGCCCTGCACGAAGCCCGCAATGATGTGCTCGAACTGCGTGGGCATATGGTTCTCCCGCATCCCGGTGGAAGTAGCGCTTATTCTTTATTTCCAAAGCACACGCGAGATCGCTCTGGCGATTGACGCGCGAGGGACAGAATAGGCCTACGCTGACAGCGGGCGGTGTGATGTCCGGCTCACTTTGCCATCGAAGCAACACGAGCGCAGCGCGTTAGTTTGTTGTATTCACCCGTGTTGCCACGCTGCTTGAGTGTGCGCGCCGCTCTGCAGATTTCGGAGGCTCGATGAAACCACTCGTTGCGACCCTCTTCCTCATTATGTTCGCTAGCTTGAGCGTCGCCGCATCGGCAAACGAGACACCCGTGGCGCTCGAGCAATGGCGCGAGCAGCGACTTGCGCGACTCACGAGCGAGACGGGTTGGTTGACGCTGGTGGGCCTGCATTGGTTACGCGAGGGCGAAAACGCCTTCGCTCGTGATGCATCGAACCGCCTCGTCCCCGTTAAGCCCGCGGAGCCCAACAAGGTCGGCACGTTCACCTTGGCCGACGGCGCAGTCACCTTCACCGCTGCACCGAACGCGACCGTCCTGCTCGAGGGGTCCCCGGTGACATCGCTACGCATGAAGTCCGATACCGAAGGTGCGCCGACAGTACTCGCGAGCGACTCGCTGCGCTTCTTTGTGGTCGAGCGTTCAGGACGCATAGGCATCCGCGTGCGCGACGTTGAGCATCCTGCGCGCACGAACTTCCAAGGGCTCGACTACTTCGCTGCGGATGATGAGTGGGTCATCGAGGCGCGCTTCGAGCCGTACTCGCCGGCACGGCGGATTCCGATCTTGAACATCTTGGGCTTGACGGATCAGATGGTGTCGCCTGGCGCCGTCATCTTCACCAAGAACGGCCGCGAATGGCGGCTCGATACGCTTCTCGAAGCGCCCGACGATGACCAACTGTTCATCATGTTCGCCGATCAGACGAGCGGGCGCGAAACCTATGGCGCCGGACGCTTCATGTACGTTCCGCTGCCGCAGAACGGACGCGTGACGTTGGACTTCAATCGCGCCTACAGCCCGCCCTGCGCATTCAACGAGTTCGCCACCTGTCCGCTGCCGCCTGCGCAAAACCGATTGGCGATGCGGGTTGAGGCAGGCGAGAAAAAATACCGCGCGGCAAATAACGAGAATTAAAAATTCGTCGCGCGCGACACTCACGTGCATCGTGCGGGAAACAAATCATGGCTGACTGCGTTGATCCGCGTTTGCTGCGCCGCAGTCACGCAAGGCAGGCCTCTCACAACAACGCACGGATCCTATGACCGATCGACGCCAATTCCTGCAAGCCTCTACCCTCATCGGCGCGCTGCTCGCAACCGGCGGCCGCACTTTCGCCAACCCAGCCGGCTCGACTCCCAGAGCATTCGATTACGCATGGCTCAAAGGCCAAGCACGCGCCCTTGCGGCGAGCGCCTTTCGCCCGCCACCAAAAATCCTGCACCAACGTTTGATCGATCTCAGCTACGACGCTTACCAAGCGCTGGGCTTTCGTCGCGAGCACGCGTTGTGGGGTAAGGACGAGCGTGGCTTTCGCGCCGAGTTCTTTCACATGGGCCGCGGCTTCGCTGAGCCGGTGACGATCCATGAGATCGTCGATGGCGTTGCGCGCGAAGTGAAATTCGATTCGAAGCTATTCGATTACTCGCGCAGCGGCCTCAACCCCGGCGGTATCACGCGCAACCTCGGTTTCGCGGGCTTCCGACTGCACTCGGCGACCGATTGGGAGCGCGACGTCGCATCCTTTCTTGGTGCGAGTTACTTCCGCGCCATCAGCACCGATACGCGTCAGTTCGGCTTGTCCGCACGCGGTCTTGCAATCGATACCGCGCTCGATCGCCCTGAAGAATTTCCACGCTTCACCGACTTCTGGTTCGAACGCCCGGTGCCGCATGCGCGCAATCTCGTGTTGTACGCGCTATTGGATTCGCCCAGCGCGACAGGCGCCTATCGGTTCGACATCAACCCGGGCGCACCGACGCTCATGGACGTCGATTGTGCTGTGTACCCGCGCAAGCCGATCGAGCGACTCGGTATCGCGCCGCTCACGAGCATGTATCAGATGGGCGAAAACGATCGGCGCATGGCGAATGATTGGCGGCCCGAAGTGCACGACTCCGACGGGCTCGCCATGCTGACCGGCCATGGCGAGTGGATATGGCGACCGCTCGCCAATCCCGGCGGCCTGCGCGTGAACTCGTATTTCGACAAGAATCCGCGCGGCTTCGGTCTGCTGCAACGCGACCGCGATTTCGACAACTACCAGGACGATGGCGTGTTCTACGAACGCCGCCCGAGCCTGTGGATCGAGCCTAAAGGTCAGTGGGGCGCCGGTGCGGTGCAACTGGTGGAAATCCCCACGGTAGATGAAACCTTCGACAACATCGTCGCCTACTGGAACCCGACGACGAAGCCGAAAGCGGGCGAAGAACTCCTGTACAGCTATCGCATGTACTGGTGCACGGAGTTCCCGGCGGTGATGCCGCTGGCACGCACGGTAGCCACTCGCACGGGCATCGGTGGCGTCGTCGGGCAAAAGCGCCGGCATTTCTCCTGGCGCTTCGCGATCGATTTCGCAGGTGGGGAGCTTGCCACGATGCTCGAGAACAAGGCCGTCGAGCCGGTGATCACGGCATCCCGCGGCGTCGTCGAGATCACATCAGCGCGGCCCTTGGCGCCGATCCGAGGCTACCGCGCGATGTTCGATATTCGCCCGATGGACGCCAGCACGGATGCGATCGATCTGCGCGTCTACCTGCGCGCGAACGGCCAGCCGCTCACAGAAACCTGGGTTTATCAGTGGAACCCGCCCTCACCGGCCGAACGCACAGCGTTGCTCGCGCAAGCGGGCACGTTTCTATGAGAAGCGGATAGCGGATGGCGGATAGCGGATGGCGGATAGCGCTCGCCGTTACCCGTCCCTCGTGCCCGTCGGCCGTCGCCCGCTCCTCGTCGCCGCGTAGGGAAATGTTGGCGAAATCGCTCGCGCGCGCACGCGAGCGACGCTTGTTGCTGTCGAATCGCGCTCCTATGCAACGTCCAGTGCTTCTGGTGCGTTGTCGAACAGGCGCAGCGCGCCTCCCCCATGCATTCGCAGCAATCGATAGGAGTTCACGATGGCGACACAACGAGACAATGGGTCGGATCTGTCACCTCGCAAGGTCGCAGAGCGGCTCAAAGAGGAAGGCAAGCAACGACTGGAGCGCGGCAAGTCCACTGCCGCCGAGCAAGTCGAACATGTCGCAAACGCATTGCGAAGTGCGGGCGGCGAATTCGGCGGTCAGTCGGCGATCGGCAGTTACACGAATCAGCTCGCCGACAGCGTCGATCGCTTCGGCGCGCGTCTGCGCGAAGGCAGCATCGAATCACTGGCAAGTGATCTGCAAGCCGCAGCACGCCGCAATCCCACCGCTTTCGTGCTGGGTGGCTTGGCGCTCGGTATCGTACTCGCGCGAATCGTCAAGGCGAGCACGCCCGAGCACACCTATGAAGACTCGGCACTCCTTGCTGGCGGATCGCTCGACCGACCGGCACAGCCGAGCGCATCGGAAGCGCCGACGATCGATATCGGCGGGGACGGTGGAGCCGGGACACCGGACACTTCGAGTCGTTTCGGAGGGTAGATCATGGCTACGCAATTCGCAGACCAGGAGTCGACTAGCTCGCTGTTCAGCCGCTTGATCAGTGACGCAAGCGCTTTGGTGCGCAATGAAATCGCACTCGCAAAAAGCGAGCTGTCGGAAGCTGCAACCAATGCCAAGCTGGGCCTCGCAGCCTTGGCCGTCGCATCCGTGGTCATGCTCGCAGGCAGCCTCGCGTTGCTCGCCGCGCTGATCCTTGGGCTGTCGACCGTGATGGAACCGTGGGCTGCGGCGCTCATCGTGGGTGCGGTGCTGACGGCGATCGGCATTGCCATGTTCCTGACGGCCAAGCGCAAGCTGGCGATGACCAAGCGGCCGCTGCCGCGCACGCAAACGTCGCTGCAAGAAGACGCAGCGCTGATCGCAAGGAGAACTTAAATGAGCGCGACGCCGCAGTCAGGCCCCACCGATGGCTCGCATCGCGAGCCAGAGGAAATCAAGCGCGAAGCAGACGCCATTCGCGCGGACATGGACCGCACATTGAGTGCGCTCGAAGCCAAACTTTCACCCCGACAGATGCTCGACCGTTCGCTCGATCTGATTCAGGCGAACGGCGGCGATGTCCTGAACAAGATCGGAGCGACCGTGAACAAGAATCCTCTACCTTTGCTGCTGACTTCCGCTGGCTTGATCTGGCTCGTTGCATCGAGCCGCTCATCGCGGCAATCGCACCAGAGTTCGATGGCAAGCCGGCATGGCGAGTTCGATCGCAGCTCACAGTCTTTCAGCAGTTCGATGCAAGAACGCGCCTCGCACGCCGGCAGCGGCCTTCGCGCCCGCGCGCATCGCACGCTCGACGCCACGCGCCATCGCGCGGGACGGACGTGGACAGCAACGCGCGATCGCACGCAAGAGCTCGGCCACAACGTCAACGGCTTGATTCGCGAACAACCGCTCGTCTGCGGCGCAATCGCGCTTGCGATCGGCGCCATCATCGGCGCGGCTTTCCCCGCCTCGGCTTACGAACGCGACGCCGTCTCGCGAGCCCGAGATGCCGGCGGTGACCTGCTCGATGAAATGGCGAACCGGCAAAGCGATCCGCTTTCCGACTCGATGCAGTCACCGCCGACAAGCCATTAACGGGCGACGGGCCAACTAACCTGCTAGCCGGCCGGCCAGAAAGGCTCGCGCGAGGACCACGCACCCTCGGGCGCTCTGGCCAGCTGGCTAGCTCGCTTAGCTGGTTGGTTAGCTACTAGCTAGCCAGCTCGCTCGCTCGCCCGCTTTACATTTCAACGTCTGGCTGCTGCAGCGCCTGGTACAACACTGCTGAAAAGCGCGCCCGGACGTCCGTGCGATGCGGGGTTTGCTGAATCATGAAGACCGTCGTCAGACCTTCCCGGGGGTCGACTCGGTAGAACGAACCGTATGCGCCGCTCCAGCCATAGCTGCCTGGGGTTTCCATTCCCATCGCGCCAAAGCGCTCGGTCGTTTGGAAGCCATAGCCGTACCCGAGCCCGTCGCTCGAATGCAGCTCTCCGGCCTGATTCGTCCGCATCAGCGCGACGCTGCGTGGCGAAAGAATGCGCTTGCCATCGAGTTCGCCACCGCGGCGCAGCGCTTCCAGAAAGCGACCGTAATCGCGTGCGGTCGAGACGAGCCCCGCGCCGCCCGAAAACGCACGACGCGGTCCATCGGCATAGTGCCCCTGGCCGGCCGGACCCGCAGACGCGCGTACCGCGCGCCCATCGACGCTCGCGTAAACCGTCGCCAGTCGATCGCGCTTGTTCGCCGGCACATAAAAAAACGTATCTGTCATGCGGAGCGGATCGAGGATGTTCGTTTTGAAATACTGTTCGAGCGTCTGACCGGACACGCGTTCGACGATGCAACCGAGCACATCCGTGCTGTAACCATAGACGTAGGCTTCGCCGGGTTGTGCCACGAAGGGCAGCTTGCCGAGCCGCTCCATCACATCGCACATGCTTTCGTTCTTATCGGCGAAGTACCAACCATTGCCTGCCGCGGGACCAAGCCCTTGCGCTGCATATTGATCCGCAATCAATGCTTCGCGACCGTATGAAATTCCGGCTGTATGCGTGAGCAGATCGCGCAGCGTGATCGGACGCTTCGCCGGCACGATCTCGGTCTTGCCGTTCGTCGTCGTCGCGACGCTCGTTTGCGCAAAGCTCGGGATGAAGTCGCTGGCGGGTTGCCCGATGCTCAACTTGCCCTGTTCCATCAATTGCAAGATCGCCACGCTCGTCAGCGCTTTGGTTTGCGAGGCGATACGAAATAATGTGTCCTCACGCATGGGTTTGCGCGCTTCCTTGTCCGCCCAGCCCACCGCCGAGCGGTGGATCACCTCGCCATCGTGCAGGACCAGCGTGACGATGCCGGCCACTTGGCCTTCGTCCACATAGCGTTGCAAAGTCGGCTGCAGGCGCTCGAGGCGTTCGAGTGAAATACCTGCCGTTGTGCCGCGTGCTGTCTCGTCGGCGACGACGCCTGTGAACGGCACCGCAAGGAAGGCTGCCAATAAAAATCGGGTCGGCCATGCGGCCGGACGTGCTTTCGTCATGTGCATCCCCTGAAACGATCGTTGGAAATTTTTAAAGAAGAGACCTGCGGCGGCTATTGATTTAGCCCTCCTCGTACCGATGTCGTGGAACTTCCTGCGCGCGTCCGTGTCGGACCCGCTACGCCTAAGGTCAGCGCCACGACAATGAACATCCGTCTCACTGCAGCTCTGCTCGGATCCGCCCTCCTCGTGAGCCTGTCGGGCTGTGCGCCTGCGGACCATGCCGCACATCCCCGTCTGCTTGCAAACGAGGCCGCGCAAATCAGCCGGGTGGACAATGTTCGTACGGAGCTCGGCCTGCCGATAGACGATGCGCAATGGATCATGCTCGAGCGCGTGGCCTGTACGCGCGAGGCGGAGCCGTCACCGACGCCCCGGGTCGTACTCGAACCGGTGTGCGACGTGAGCGGCATCATCGACACCGCATATCGCATCGACTGACGAGCGCGTGGCGTGATGGCGCGCCCAGTGGATTGAATCGCAGGACTGATTCTACGCCCGGTCTTTCGACCTGATTATTCGCCCTGAGATTCGCCCTGAGAGTCACCTTGAGCAGCGCGCTTCTCGGCTTCGCGCTCGGCGGCAAGAATGCCCGGCAACGCATAGTTGCCTTCGTGGCAAGCATATTCATAAACGCTCGCGTCCACGGACATGAACGGCAACTCGCCCGTGACGGGTGCAGTGAACGTCGTCGGATCCTCGAGCGTAAATCGATACAGAATTTGATCGTCGGCGACCCGCGTCAGGCGCTCGGTCACGACGAGATTTTCCGATGCGCCCCGAAAGCTTTGTTCGGGGCGAAAGTTCGATGTCGTCACGACGAGCGTGTCGCCCTCCCAACGTCCGATCGAATCGCCCATCCATTTCTTGATGCGCCGTGGTAGCGGCTTGCCATTGATGCGCACGACGCGTACGTCATGAACCATCTCCACCAGAATCATGACGTGATCCGGCGATTGCACGATCTGGTAGTAGCTGTTGTACATCGTCGGCAGCATCGGCGGCCCACCGGAGGAGCCGAACGACAATAGGCAACGCTCGCCGAGCGAACGCGACTCCGGCCCATCGGCAACGCCACGTGAGCGACGCTCACGTTTTTGCGCGGCGGCAGTCAGTGGCGGGAAACGGCCATTGGCCGGTTCGATGATGACGGAGGTGCGGTATTCGCCGTTGATCAAAGCGGCGGTCATGCCGCGATCGGTCCAGAACAAGTTGTAGTTGCCTACCGGCGGCAGCGAGGCGACGGCTTCGATCTTTGCGTTGGGATCGCTGGGCGCGGCGTCCGCGGCAACCCGTCCGCGCGCTTCGCGCTCGATGGCGTCGGCTTCTTGTTGCGTCAACGAGCGGCGATTGCCGAACGCAGCAGGTCGTTCGAGGGGTGTCGCCGTAGCATTCGTCCAGACACCCTGAAGGTCCGGCGTGCCATCGGCAAGGCGCGGCACTTTATATTCTGACGCCGCAGCGACGCTGCAGCCAAACACCCATAGGCCGATGCAAGCCCAGCGACTCGCTTTCATTCGCACGCTCCCCCTATGTCGAATGCGCGCGAGTATCCCCCGAAGCTGCGGCCGATGTGCGCAAAGATAGGTAAAAGCGGCTCAGATGCGGCGCTTGCCGTCCAACGCCTTCAACGCACCTTTCGGTGCGACCTGGCGCCATGCGCGTTCTAATTGATCTTGCAAATCGTTCGCCGTGATTCCTTTCAGCAGAATCTTCGTCCAGCCCTGCTCGGCCCATTGATCCACGGTGAAGGTGTAGGGATCGCTCGATAGCAGCGCGTGTTGGTCGTCTTGCGAGAGTTTCAAAATCGCAATTCGCTCCTTCGGCCAGAGCACTGCAAAGATGTGCTCGCCGACACGAAAGCCCGGATGACCCCAATGATCTTGTTCTTTGGTCTGCGGCAAGGACATTGCCATATGGACCATCTGGTCGTTCGTAACCAACGCGCAAGTCTCCCTAGAACTAAGCGCCCGTCGATTCGTATCCCACCGGCAGGCTCGACAATGTGCTCACTCCCGCGTTCGCGGGGCCGCTTGTAACGACGAATAGCATACGTTCAGCGTGCCGCAGTGTAGCCATCTGCTCTTGCGTCCGCTCGCGACGCCGGTCACGACTTTGAAGACCAGCGACGAGTTTGGCGAGCCCCATCGAGTCCTACAACCGCTCTGCGAGGGGTCGTTGCGCTGCGGAGGAATATGCAACGTCCGTTCATGACTCGCAGGCGACCTTTCGTCGGCAGCCGCCGTGTGTCACCTCGCCTTCCGCGTCTCGGCATACGGAATCCGAATAATTGTCAGCACAAAACCGCGCATGAGAGCGATCGGCTATACATGCCGCGACGCTGCGCCTGCTCGCAGCAAGCACGTTAACGAACGCACAAAATTCTCGGGGACCTTCATGTCTGAAACACGCTATCGACGCCCGCCGCGCGTGTTCCCAGTGCTGCTGACATTGATCGCAGCAGGCTTCGGCTACGGTGGCGCGCAGCTGATTGCGGTGGGCGGTAGCTGGTACTACCTGTTGGCCGCGCTGGCGATGGTCGCATCGGCCGTGCTGTTGTGGCGCCGCAATCTGCTCGGCGCCTACCTTTATGGCGCACTGTGGCTTGCGACGTTCGTATGGGCGTTGTTCGAAGCCGGCGCGGATCTTTGGGCATTACTGCCACGCCTTGCTTTCATAACGGTACCGGGTTTGTGGCTGATGACGCCGCTCGTCCGCCGGAGCCTCCACTACCCAAGCCCGACGCCGCCACTGTTTGCAAGTGCAGCGATGCGGGCACTCGCGGCGAGCGTCGCCATCGCGATCGGCGTCGTCGTCGTGATTGCGACTCACAACCCGGCCGCACCGCTGCCACCGCGCTTCGGCACGCCGTCGCACACGCCAGCGGCAACGGATTGGCAGCATTACGGTGGCAGCGCACACGGCACACGGTACGGCGGGTCTGAGCAAGTCTCTCCACAGAACGCACACAAGTTGGAAAAGCTCTGGCATTACCGCACCGGCCGTTCTGGGCAATTCAAGGCGACGCCGCTGCAAGTGGGCGAGCTTTTGTATTTCTGCACAGCGATGAACGTGATTCAGGCGCTCGATGCAGAGACCGGCACTCAGCGTTGGAAATTCGATCCGCAGATGACGATCGCGCCTGTCGGCTTCAACGCGACCTGTCGCGGCGTGAGCTACCACGCAGCACCGGATGGTTACACCGGCGCATGTCCTGCGCGCATCGTCATGGGCACGACCGATGCGCGCTTGTTCGCCGTGAACGCGTTAACAGGCGAACGCTGCGAAGACTTTGGCGATCGCGGCGAGGTTTCATTGCTGAAAGGCATCGGCGAGACAAAGCCGAATTTCTATCTCGTGACCTCACCGCCGCAGATCGCACGCAATCTCATTATTGTCGGCACACGCGTCGCCGATAATTTCGAAGTCGGTGAGCCTTCCGGCGTGATACGCGCCTATAACGCACTCACCGGCGCATTCGTCTGGGCTTGGGACATGGGTCGTCCCGGTATCAACACCGAGCCGGCCGAAGGCGAGGAATACACGCGCGGCACGCCGAACGTGTGGAGCATGATGAGCTATGACGATGCGCTCGGGCTCGTGTACTTGCCGACGGGCAACAGCACGCCCGATTTCTTCGGCGCGCATCGCAGTGACGCGGCTGAGCAATTCTCGAGCGCCGTCGTCGCGCTCGACATCGAAGATGGTTCGGTTCGCTGGTCCTACCAAACCGTGCATCACGATGTCTGGGATTACGACGTCCCCTCGCAACCGACGTTGATCGACATCCCGCAGGCTAATGGCAGCATCGTGCCCGCGCTCGCACAGCCGACGAAACGCGGCGAAATTTTCCTGCTCGACCGCCGCACCGGCGAGCCGCTTGCGGAAGTGATCGAAAAACCCGTGCCGCAGGGCGCGGTCGAGCAGGAATGGCTCGCACCGACACAGCCGTTCTCCGTCGGCATGCCGAGCTTTCGTCCCGAGCTGACCGAAGCCGACATGTGGGGCATCACCCCTTTCGATCACATGTACTGCCGCATTCAATTCAAGAAGCTGCGTTACGAAGGGCATTTCACGCCGCCCTCCGTCGAAGGCACGCTGGTCTTCCCAGGCAACACCGGCGGATTCAATTGGGGCAGCGTCGCGGTCAGCGAAGATCAAAAATTGCTGGTCGCGGCGCCTTTGATCCTCGGCAGCCGCTTGTCGTTGATTCCGCGCGCACAGGTCCCGAAAGAAACGCGGCGCTACCTGCAATTGGGGACGCCGTATGCCGCTTCGATCGCGCCGTTCATGTCGCCGCTTTCGGTCCCCTGCAATGAGCCTCCCTATGGACGGCTTGCGGTCATCGATTTGCAGACACGCCAAGTCGTGTGGAATCGCCGCCTGGGTACGACGAATGAAAGCGGGCCGTTCGGCAAGAAGATCGGCATCGCCTTGCCGATGGGCGTGCCGTTGGCTGCGGGGCCGATCGTGACGAAAGGCGGCGTCATTTTCTTCGGCAGCGGTATGGATCGTTTCTTACGCGCCTTCGATCTGTACACGGGTAAGGAGCTGTGGCGTGAAGCGTTGCCGGGCGCCTCGCAAGCCACACCGATGACGTATGTGTCGCCGCGCTCGCAGCGTCAGATCATCGTAGTTGCCGTGCCAGCAGCACGACGCTTCGGTATGGATGACGGCAGCCCCGCGCCTGTCGATCCAGAAGGCGGACACCTGATCGCCTATGCGTTGCCGCTCGAAGCGAATGAATAACGGCTTACACGCCTACGCTCACAGGTTTAACCGCGTGCGCGCCCCAACGCACGTTCACTCATCCGCCCCCCCATCCTCATCGAGCGAAGCCGGCGACTGGCTGGAGGTGTGCTGGCGCGCAGCAATGCCCAGATGCGCGGCGTTGCGTTGTTTCGCCAAGTCGACCTGCCGCTGGCGCTCAGCGAGCCGACGCTTCTTCTCTTCTGAGCGCGAGGCATGACATTTCGGGCAACTCACCCCGCGCACGTAATGCGGCGAAGCTTTGTCGGTTTCGCTGACGGGCATGCGGCACGCGCGGCACAGCTCGTATGGCCCCGGCTTCAATCCCTGGCCGATCGCGACGCGTTCATCGAACACGAAACACTCGCCTTCCCACCGATTCTCGTTTTCGGGAATCGTCTCGAGGTATTTCAGGATGCCACCTTGGAGGTGATACACCTCATCGAAACCCGCCATGCGCATGTAAGCGGTCGATTTTTCGCAGCGAATGCCACCGGTGCAGAACATCGCAACCTTGGGTTTGTTGCGTAACGCAGGTTCCTGCGCAACCCATTGCGGTAGTTCGCTGAAGCTCTTCGTGCGCGGATTGAGCGCACCTTTGAAGGTGCCGAGTTCGACCTCGTAGTCATTGCGCACATCGACGAACACGACGTCGGGATCATCGAGCAGACGATTCCATTCTTGCGGCGTCACATAGGTGCCCGCCATGCGAGCAGGATCCACTCCGGGCACGCCGAGCGTGACGATCTCTCGCTTCAGCCGCACCTTCATTCGGAGGAACGGCATCTCGTAGGCGCCGGATTCCTTGTGTTCGAGATCGGCCAGGCGCGGGTCGCTGCGCAAATGCTGCAACACCGCCAGCACCGCATCGCGCTGGCCGGCGATTGTGCCGTTGACCCCTTCGGCTGCCAAAAGAATCGTGCCGCGCACCTCCAGGCGCTCGCAAAGCGCGAGCAAGGGCGCACGTAGGGCAGTGAAATCAGGCAGGTCGGCAAACTTGTAGAAAGCAGCGGTCAGAATCGGATACATCGAAGGCGAGCGGCTCGTGAACAGGGCGCGCAGAGTAACAAATCGAGCCCCACCCTTTCCGCTATGTGGACGTTTGTGTAGCACGGTTGCTCGACGGAATCGGCTCTGTTTAACTGCGCGCGCATCGGATCGGCAATACATCACGACGAGCGCCATACGATCTTCAATAAAGAACGCGGCGCGACGTCGTAGCACTTTGAACGCGGCCATGAGCCGAGCGTCATCGAGTTCAGTTAATCAAGTCCGGGGGAGACTGCATGGTCACGAGCGTCGAACAGACCGCGGCAAAAACGCCTGACTACGGCAACTTCAAAGTCAGCGAAGGTTACCGCTGGTATGTGGTGTGGTTGCTGTTCGCCGTTTACGTCCTCAACTTCGTCGACCGCCAGATCCTGACGATCCTCGTCGAGCCGATTCGTAAGGAATTCGACTTCTCGGACATGCAGATGGGCTTGCTCGGCGGCTTCGCCTTTGCCGTCGTCTATTCCATTCTCGGCATCCCCATTGCGCGGATCGCCGACCGCAAAAACCGCGTCACGATCATCTCGGCTGCATTGTTCACCTGGAGCCTGTTCACGGTACTCACCGGCCGCGCGCAGAGCTTCGCGCAACTGTTCGCCGCGCGCGTGGCGGTCGGCATTGGTGAAGCCGGCTGCACGCCACCCGCCTATTCCATCATCGGCGACTACTTCAACAAGGCGCGGCGTACGACCGCCATCGCCATCTATTCGATGGGCATCTACGGCGGCGTCTTCGTCGGCTATCTAGTCGGTGCACAAGTCGCCGAAGAATATGGCTGGCGGATGGCGTTCTATGTCGTGGGCCTCCCCGGCATCGTCTTGGCCGTCATCGTCAAGCTTACGTTGCGCGAGCCGCCGCGCGGCTTCGCAGAAGGCGTGTACGTCGCGCCGAATCCGCCACCCGTAAAGCTCGTCCTGAGCAAGCTGCTCACCAAAGCGACGTTCTGGCACTTGGCGCTCGCCTCCGCGCTGCACGCCTTCGTCGGTTATGGCGTCAACGGTTTCCATCCGGCCTTCTTGATTCGCTCGCATGGATTGTCGGTTGCCGAAGCCGGCACGGTACTCGCGATCGTCTCGGCGGTGTCGGGCATCGGCGGCACCTGGTTCGGCGGCTGGCTGGCCGACAAGCTCTCGCAATCGCGTGGCGATGTACGTTGGCAGTTGTGGACGCCGGGAATCGCGACCCTGTTGAACGTGCCGGCAGCCATCCTCGCCTACACGCTGGGCAGCACCGACATCGTCATCGCAACGATGTTCATCAGCTTGGTGTTCGGGGTCATGTACCTCGGCCCAAGCTACGCCACCATGCAGCGGCTCGTGGACGTGCGCGAACGCGCGCTCGGTTCCGCCGTCTTGTTGTTGATCGTGAATCTGATCGGCCTGGGTCTTGGCCCCACACTCGTCGGCTTCGTGAGCGACGTCTTCTACAACGGCTTCTTGAGCGATGGCGTGCCAGAGGCGATTGCGAAGGCGGATGGTCTGCGCTGGTCGCTCATCGTGATGGTGTGCATCAACGTCTGGTCGTTCGTGCACTACATGATTGCCGCGAAGACCCTCGTGCGCGACGAGGTGCATACCGATCAGCCTAAGTGATGCCGATGCCGGAAGGTGGCATTGGCCACCTTCCGGTGATCTTAGCTCGAGACGCCTTGCGCGCCTCCATCAGCAAGCGGACGGCAGCTAGCGCGTCGTCAAAAGCGTCGCCTCCACCGCCGCTTGCTCTGCATCCTCGATCTCGATCACCTTGCGGCGGCTCGCTTCTCCGGCGACGACGCGCACTTTCGATTTAGCGATTCCTAAGCGCTCGGCGACAAAGCGCGTCAGCTCGGCGTTCGCCGCACCATCGACCGGCGGCGCGGCGAGTCGAATCTTGATGCGTCCGTCATGCATACCCGCAATCTGGGTCTTGCTGGCGCGTGGCTGTACGTAAACGTCGAGTCGGGCGAGGCGCGTCATGCACTCACCTTAGCGATCCGCAGCGCCGGTGCGAAGCCCGCGCCCGCCGCCCCACGAGTGCCAACTGCAACTTTCATCGACCGAAATCATTCCGTAAGCGGCGCATCTGCATCTGATGGGCCACTTCACGCCGCCTGCTTCGCTCATAAAGGAATGATCATGGTCCGCTCGCTCGACTCCGCAAAGGTTCTGCGTCTTTCTGTGTGTGCTGCCCTGCTCGGCTATGGAGCCGCTGCACAGGGCTCGGGCTTTGCTCTACTGGAGCAAAGCGGCAGCCGGCTTGGGTCTGCATTTGCCGGCACGACGGCGGTTGCGGAGGATCCATCGACGATGTTTTTCAATCCCGCAGGCTTGGTCGATCTCGAAGGACTGCAAGCAGCGTTCGTCCCAAGCGGCATACACATCAGCTCCGAGTTCAACGATCGCGGCTCACTTGCTGCGCTCGGCCAACCGCTTGGACACGAAGGCGGCAATGCCGGCGGCTGGAATTTCGTTCCGGCCGGTTACGTGAGCACGCGGCTCAACGACAAGCTGGCTGTAGGGCTCGGCGTGAATGCGCCTTTCGGCTTGAAGCTCGAATACAGTGATGGCTGGATCGGCCGATTCCAGGCGCTCAAATCGGAGATTCGCACCATCAACGTCAATCCGACGATTGCGTATCGCATCAATGATGTCGTCTCGATCGGTGTCGGCGTGAGCTATCAGAAGCTTCAGGCGGAGCTGACGAACTCAGTGAACTACAGCGCCGTCGTCGCGCAAGGTTTACAACAGCTCGCCCTCACCGGCGCCATCGCTCCGGCTGACGTTCCTGCGCTCATTGCGGCCAACGCCGGACTGGAAGGTCATGCGAGCGTACGTGGCGACGACCATAGCTGGGGCTTCAACGTCGGCGTGATGTTCGATTTGAGCGACGCCACGCGCATCGGCCTCTCCTATCGGTCTGCGATCGACTACGACGTCGAGGGCGCGGCACACTTCACTGCCCCAAGCGTCGCAAACCCGATCGGCGCAAGTATCGTCGCGGCTGCATCCGCGGGACCGCTCGCCACCGGCCTGGCCTCGGTCGATCTCGAATTGCCGGAAATTGCGATCGTCTCGCTACGTCAACGCTTCGGTAGCAATTTCGAACTGCTCGCCGACGTCGGTTACACGGGGTGGAGTTCAGTGCAGGAACTGCGGGTGGTCCGTGACACGGGTGAAACCGTTTCCGTCACACCGGAACACTGGGAGGACACTTGGCGCTTCGCGCTCGGCGGCAGTTACACGCTGTCCCCCACCGTGAAGTTGCGCGCAGGCATTGCCTACGATGAATCTGCCGTTCCCGATTCGACGCGCACGCCGCGCTTACCCGATGTCGCCCGTCGGTGGCTCGCGATCGGCATGAACTGGCGCTACAGCGACATGATGTCGGTGGATGTGGGTTATGCGCACTTGTTCAGCAGCGATGTGCCCGTGAATCAGGATGCCGACAGCGTCGCTGCCAACGCGCTCGTGCGTGGCCACCAGGCCTCCGCCATCGATATCGTCAGCGCGCAGATCACCGTGCGTTTCTGATCGATGCGCGTTACAAGACCTTCGTGATGTGCATCAACCGATCCTGATCCGATAAACGAATATCGAAGCCGAGCTTGCGAGCGAGCGAAAGCATCGATGCGTTTTCAGGCAGGACGAGACCCGTGAAGGTTTGGATGCCGCGAGTTCGCGCGTAATCCATCAAGCCGCGCAGTAACCGACTCGCAATGCCGCGTCGCTGCCATTCATCGGCGACGGTGACGCCGATTTCAGCCGAGTGCGGATCGTCGGTGACGGCGTAGCGAACCAGACCGATAAAACGCTCCACCCCGTCCTCTTCAGTCGTCGCGACCAACGCCGTGCGCCGCTGTCCATCGACGTCCATGAACTGATCCAGCATGTGCGGCGGCAAATAACGCAGCGGCGTCATAAGGCGCATGTAGCGCGTGCGTTCCGAGAGTCCGCGCAAAAAAGCCACTTCGCGGTCGCGCTCCCCGGGGCGATCAGGCTGCAGCAAACGCATCGTAATGGACGTGCCATCTCGCAAAATGACTTTGCGCTGCCATTCCAAGATGCTCGGGTGTGCCATGACAGTGCCCTGATGTTTCAAGACTCGCTGATCGGCAGCGATGCACTTCGGGTAATTTCGGCCGGTGAAACGCAGGCTAGAACATCAACATCCATGACTGCTCCATACGCGAGCAAACAACGATCAGTTCAACACGACGTTGTCCCGATAATCCGGTACGACGACTGTCCAGCCGAGCTTGCGTTCTATGCGTTGGCGCAACACATCGCTGGCGTTCGGCTCACCGTGAGTGATGAAAGTGGTGCGTGGCGGTTGTGGCATTTGCTGCATCCACGCAATCAGCCCGTTCGCATCGGCATGCGCGGACATTGTCGACAGTTGCATGACTTCTGCATTCACGGGCACATTCTGGCCATGAATACGCACGGTCTTCGCGCCTGCAGCGATCGAAGCGCCCCGCGTCCCGCCCGCCTGAAATCCCGGCAGCAAAATCAAATTGCGCGGATTGGGCGCGAACGCTTTGAGGTGATGCACGACGCGTCCGCCGGTCGCCATGCCGCTCGCGGATAGAATGACCATCGGCGTGCTGCGCTGATCGAGCGCCTTGGATTGTTCCGGCGTGTGTACGAGCGTTGCCGCACGACACATCGCGGTG